>JBILYM010000192.1:0-4554 GCA_044377725.1 Phycisphaerales bacterium | reverse complement strand
TCTGGTTTGCTGATCGCGAGGGTGTATGGCGCGAACCAGTGTCCAAAACGAACTTCAGCTCTACCTCCGAGAAATCAAGGAGGAACGACTCCTTACTCCCGACGAGGAAAAGGTGTTGGGCTGGCGCATCATCAATGATGAGTGCCTGAACTCCAAGGATCGGATGATCAAGGCGAACCTTCGCCTAGTGATCTCCATCTCCAAGAACTACGCCCACCGCGGCCTGCCACTCTCCGACCTCATTGAAGAGGGCAACATCGGCCTCATCAAGGCCGTTGAGGGGTTTGACCCAGCGCAAGGTGCCCGATTCAGCACCTACGCTAGCTGGTGGATCAAGCAGGCCATCAAGCGCACCCTGATCAACGCAGTCCAGCCAATTCACATTCCCGCCTATATGGTGGAATTGATTGCGCGCTGGAAGCACACCAACCGAAAGCTTGAAGAGAGCCTCGGGCGCCAGCCCACATTGCAAGAGCTGGCCACGGCCATGGGGCTCCCGGTCAAGAAGCTTCTGATCGTCCGCCGCGCCGTCAAGGCATACCACGCCCCCAGCCAGTCACCAACCGGCGAAGACGGCGAGGGAGCTGACCTCGGCGACATCTTTGAAGACACGCGCAATACTGCTCCAGAGCATGACATTGAGCGCAAGGAAGACTTCTCCACCATCCTCAAGCTCCTTGATTCCATTGACGAACGGGATGCACGCGTTCTGCGCCTGCGTTTCGGTCTTGAGGGCAAGGAACCATTGACGCTCAAGCAAATTGGCGTGGAAGTGGGACTCACGCGCGAGCGCGTCCGGCAGATTGAAGTTGAGGCCCTCAAGAAGTTGCAGATGCAACTCACTGATCCAAAGCCAAGCCGATTCTTCCGCGAGAACATGCCAGCGGAGAGCACCGAGAAAGCTCGACCAGGTCGCAAGCGCAAGCAAGCACCGGGTGCGTGACAATCACAGCGTGTGAGCATGAGATAGTGTGATCCAGTGAACGCGGGATCGAGTGAACGCGTGAGCGTTCAATCACGCGACCGCGTGGCCATCAAATGACGTGACTGCGTTTACATCGCCTCTTAAGCAGTCTTCGTGCGCACCGGGTTGTAGAACGGCATCTTGACGACCTTGGCCGTGGTCTTCACCTTGCCAAGATCAAGTTCAAATTCCGTACCAACCGCGCTCATCGCTGCGGGCACATAGCCCATGGCAATGACCTTGTCGAGCGTGGGGCTGAGGCAGCCACTCGTCACATGCCCAACGTGCTTGCCGCCCTGATAGAGCAGCATCCCTTGGCGCGCGGAGCGGCGACCCTCCACCTCAAAGCCAACCAGGCTGTTCTGCACGCCGTCAGCCTTGATCTTCAACAAAGCTTCTTGGCCAATGAAACGGCCTTCGCGCGTATCCACATCACCCTTGTCAAGCTTCACCGCAAAACCGAGACCTGCGCTCAGCGGGTCGATTTCTTCGGTAATTTCGTGGCCATACAGAGGCATTGATGCCTCCGTGCGCAGCGAATCCCGCGCGCCCAAGCCTGCCGGCCGCACCATGGCGGTCACGCCCTCTTTTTCACGCAAGAGCATCGGCAGAACAAACTTGGCGACCGTCGATCCCATCACTATTTCCACGCCGTCCTCGCCTGTGTAACCGGTGCGGCTCACGGTGAGTTTGGCAATCATCAGGCTCTTTTCAGCAAAGCGGTAACGCTTCAGCGTGGGAATTTCACGGCTGAACGTTCCCACAATGTCAATGACCTTTGGCCCCTGAATGGCAGCCATCGCGGTGTCTGCGGTGACATCTTCCATTTGGAATGTCATGTTCTCAAGCGCCTTGATCGACCCGAACCAGTCGAGGATCTTCAGGCGGTTTGAGGCATTGACCACCATCATGTAGTCGTCTTCCTCATAGCAATAGACCAAGACGTCGTCGCGCACCCCGCCCCGCTCGTTGCAGACCAGCGAATAGCGCACCGTGCCACGCTCCATACCCATGATCTGCCGCGTGCAAACGCGGTCGAGGAACTTGCGGGCATGGCGACCGGTGATGCGCAACCGACCCATGTGGCTGACGTCAAAGAACGCGGCACCGGACCGGCACGCGTGATGCTCATCAATAATGGAGCCGTACGACATGGGCATCTCCCAGCCCGTGAAATCCACAAAGCGAGCCCCGCGCTCGGCGCTCCAGTGATGAAAGGGTGTACGGGCAAGATTGGCAGTGCTCATGATTCGGTAAAGGGTAGCCGAAGACATTGCGGCGCGACTATCCTCGCAGATCGAGCATGGATCGCCTCGGTACACGAATTCCCCGCCGGACATCCCGTCCCGGGCACCTCGGCGACGTCCTGCGCAGCGCCCTATTGGTGACGCTGATCGCCTGCATTGCGTTCTTCGGAAGCGCTCGCGCGTGGGCGCTTGATCTTGAAGACGAAACGCTGGCGGACCGACCGGTGTCATCCATCAAAGTGGTGATCCGCGGAAAGAAGTTGGCAACTGAACAAGAGATCCGTAACAACCTGCGCATCGCCGCCGGACAGCCCTTCGATTCCAAGGTGGTCAAGAACGACGTCTCTACCTTGTACCGACTGGGTCGATTTGGACAGGTCTCGGCGGATGCCACCATCCTGCCGGACGGGAGCGTAGAAGTTTCCTACACCGCCGAAGAGCAGCAGATCGTCAACAGCATCGACTTCGCCGGCAACTATGTGATCACCGATCAGGAGTTGCGCAAGGCCGTGCCGCTGGCCACCGGCGCGCCACGCGATGACTTCTTGCTGGAACAATCGGTGTTCCGAATCAAAGAGATGTACAAGGGGCGCGGCAACTACCTGGTTGACGTCAAGGTGGACGAGAGCAAACTTGACCAAGGGTTGCTCCTCTTCCAAATCATCGAAGGACCGCGCGTGCGGATTCGCGAGATTGAGTTTGTTGGCAACCAGGCATTTGCTTCCGAACAACTTGAAGCGCAGATCAAGACCAAGCCCTGGATATTCCTGTTCCGCAAGGGCGAACTTGAAGAAGATCTCTTGGTGGAAGATGTTGCCACCATTGACCGCTACTACAAAGACCGCGGGCACGTTGACATCCGCGTGGATCGACGCATTGAATTGAGTTCCGATCAGCGCGAAGCCAAGATTGTCTTTGTGATCGCAGAAGGGCGCCAGTACAGGCTACGAAACCTAGTTGTTAAGGGAGAAGGCGGCAACCCGCCCACGATCATGACGCGGGAGCAGATTAGCAATCTTGCCGTCATCCAACGCGGCGATCCCTTTCAGCGCAACCTGATTGACAAGACCAAAGCGGCGATTGTGCAGGCGTACCAAGTGATGGGCTACATCGATGCCCGCGTGGGTGACAGTTGGGTGCGCGTTGGCGAGGAGCCCGAGGTTGACCTCCTTCTCAACATTCGCGAAGGCGGTGCCTATGCAACTGGCTTGGTAGAGATTCAAGGCAACTATGTCACGCGTGACAAAGTGGCACGCCGACTCGTTCGTTTCCAACCCGGTCGACCAATGGACGGGCGTGAAGTCAAGAACACTGAGAAGCGGCTCGACCGCTCCGGCTTGTTCCGTGAGCCGCGCGTGACGCCACAGGCACCGGATGCCGATGACAAGGGCACTCGCGATGTCTTGGTGGATATCAAAGAGAAACAAACCGGCTCCGTGAACTTTGGTGTTGGTGCAGGCACCGACTCCGGCTTGTTCGGGGAAATCTCGCTAAAGCAGCAGAACTTCGACCTTGCTGATTCGCCCAAAACCTTCGATGAATTCACCGGCGGTCGCTCCTTCCGCGGCGCCGGACAGACCTTCAACCTAGCTATCGCGCCGGGTATTGAAGTGAGTAACTACAACGTATCGATCGGTGATCCGCACCTCTTGGATAGCGATTGGGGTGGCAACACCGCGATCAATTACCGCAGTCGCTTCTTCGACAGTTACCTTGAAGATCGTGCCAGCTTGCTCTTTGGAATCAGTACGCGCATTGGCGATTTCTGGTCATTCTCCGTGAATCCCCGGGTAGAGAATGTCACACTGACTGACTTCGAGAACAACACCCCGGTGGAGGTGTGGGAACAGCGCGGGCCAAGTTACAACAGCGCCGTTCTGATGGAACTCACGCGCACAGAAGTGGACAATCCCAGTCACCCTGGGCGTGGTTCACAGTTGGAGTTGCAAACCGGCTACCACGGCGTCTTTGGCGGCGACTACGCGTATCCACAGGTGGGCATCAACCTCACGCAGTTCTTCACAACCTACGAAGACTTTCTGGGACGTAAACAAGTTCTGCGTCTGCGCACGCAGGCTGCATACATCTTCTCAACGGATGCTCCCGTATATGAACGCTGGTACCTCGGCGGGCGGACGCTGCGCGGCTTTGCGTTCCGTACTGTGAGCCCGAAATCCAATCGGATCATTGGTGACAATCCCCCTGCCACGTTCACTACGCAAGACACCAATGTGCCCGTCGGCGGCAACTTCCTGTTCTTTGCGGGCGCCCAATACGAGATCCCAATCATGGGCGAATTCCTATCCGTTGTCACGTTCGTTGACAGCGGAACCGTGAACGACG
>JBILYM010000191.1:0-4571 GCA_044377725.1 Phycisphaerales bacterium | reverse complement strand
CTACCGCTTTAAGTGGTTATTTGTTGGCATATTCAAAATTTACGGCTAAATTTAAGGCTGCAACGGAACTTCCACAACAACCGGAGACACGAAGATGACACAACCCACCCGCACGACCATGGGCGCCACGGCGTCAGGCAGCCGCCTTTCCAAGCATTTCCTTGCCGCGGCTGTGGCTGCGAGTTCGGCATCGCTCCTGGCCGCGCACAGCGCGTCAGCCGACATCATTTATAGCGGCGTCATCAACTTCGCCTGCGCCGTCGATATCGATGGTTGCTACGTCAATGTTGAGACGGGACTGCTCAGTAACGGTCCAGGCACCGGCGTTCCGGGATGGGACCTCAACCCCTACTCGACCTCCGGCGGCATGAACTTCTTCAACTCGACCGGTGGCGGCCAGATGCGCAGACCGGGCGTGACGACTGGCACCGCTGGCAACTTGGCATTGAATACCGCAGTTGTATCCACGGGCTCCTACAACACCGGTACCGGCAATGTCTATGGCACGACTGCTGCCACTGGCCTGAATGGTGGATGGACATACAGCTCGGAGAACATCGTCGGCTTCCGGTTTGTGGCCGCGGCTGGCACCACCCACTACGGCTGGATGCGATTCGCTATGGGCGCCGCTGGCAGTTCGGGAACTTCAATGACCCGCACGATCGTTGACTATGCATGGGAAACCACTGCGGGACTCCCGATCAACGCGGGAAGCCAAGGCGGACCGCCGCCAGCGTACGACCCGTGCGCTCCATTCAATCCAGTCGCGTCTACCGGCATCAATAACCTGCCACTGAACCAGACGACATCGACTGACTTGCCTGTTGCTGGCGGATGCGGATTCGTCGCGCACCATGCCAACTACTTCAAGTTTGTCGCCCCATTCACCGGTACGTTCACCATCGACACCTGCGCAAGCGGTGCCGATACGCGCATGGCGGTATTGGACGGATGCGCCCCTGGCTCGGCGGTGGTTACCTGCAATGACAATTCGTGCGGTACGTCGTCGAGCGTAGTGCTGAACGCCACCGCGGCGCAGACGTATTACATTGTGATCGGTGGCTCATCGGCCGGCGCCGTACTGCCTTCTCCGCTCACTGTAACGGTGACCCCGCCACCAACCCCGGACTGCAACGCAGCACCGGCAGTGGCATTCGGTAGCAGCTCGTTTACTAATGTCGCCTTCACGGGCAACCAGACGGTCGGCACGAACGCCACTGGCACTACGACTAGCATTATCTACAACACTGCGTGGTCTAAGTTCACTCCGGCCGTCACGGGTGCATACACCTTCAGCCTGTGCGGCTCAGTGAATGACACCAAAATGGCCCTCAGCGCCGTGTGTCCTGGTGCGGGAACTATGGCGTCCATTGCCTACAACGATGACAACTGCGCATGCTCCTCCGGTTGCGCTGGCAACTACTCGAGTGGTCTCAACGCCACGAACACGGGCCTTCCACTCACGCAAGAACTCGTGGCGGGTCAGACCTACCACTTGGTGGTTGGTAGTTTCAGCTCTACCTCCGGTCCGGTGAGCGGTTCGCTGGTGATCGACGGTCCGGCACAGCCACCGGCGTCATGCCTTGGTGACCTGAACCTTGACGGGGTTGTCACCGGCGCAGACCTTGGTCTCATGCTTGGCGCATGGGGCGCATGCCCGGGCGGGACTCCTGGATGCCTCGGCGACTTGAACCTGGACGGCGTAGTCGACGGTGCCGACCTTGGTCTGCTGCTTGGCGCATGGGGACCATGCCCGTAAGTCAGCGCGACGCTCACCCCGAACTGACACTCAACGTGTAGTTGGGCAATGATCTGATCCTTCCACCGACCGCATCCACTGGGTGCGGTCGGTGTGCTTTTGGGCAGTGATCAGGTGACCGATGGCACCCGTTGACACGGTGCAACCCGCAATGCCATTATGCTCCATGAATGACCATTGCACCTGTTGCACACGACTGCGTGACCGTCCATCCGGCAGCAACCGGCATGGGACTCTTTGCAGTGAAGGCGGCCGATCCCGGGACCGCACTGGCCGAAATGGATGGAACTATTGGCGCAACGCCAACGCTGTACAGCGTTGAGATGGGACCCAACAGTCATTTGCACCCGTTTGCTGAGGTCTTGCAAGCAAACGACCTGACACGCTGTCGTTGGCGTTTCCTCAATCACTGTTGCGCACCGAATTGTTGGATCGACGGTCGCACGTTGCGGGCACTGCGCCGCATCGAAGCGGACGAACAACTGACCTTCGATTACAACACCACCGAGTGGTCGATGGACGCGCCCTTTGCGTGTGCGTGCGGCGCGTGTAGCGGTGCCGCCATCCGTGGCTACGCGCACCTGACGGCCGCGGAGCGCGCGCAACGCGAGCCGCATGTCGCAGCCCACCTTCGGGCGCGTGCGGTGCATGGAAACGCTTGACGCCATCTTTCAGTCGGCCCTCGCTGCTCACGGCGATCGCATAGCTATTGACATTCCGCCGCGCGGCGAGCGCGCTCGCATTCAGCTGACCTACCGTGATCTTGACGCACGCGCGTCAGTCATTGCGCACGCGATCAATGCAGTACCGGGACCGCGGGATGATGCTTCGCAATCCATTGTGGTGATGATGTTGCCGCGCGATTCACCGGACGTATACGCCGCACAATTGGCTGCATCCCGCCTGAATTGCGCGTTTTGCTGCGTAGATGAGGCATTTCCTGATTGGCATATCCGCTCAGTCATTGCCGATGCGCAGCCACGCGCGGTGCTCTGTCACACGAACGGGGTTGCTCGGCTGCGGGAACTGGCGGGCGGGCATCCGCTTGTGGATGTGAGCGCTGCGGTCGAAGCAGGATTGACAACAGCGCCACGTGCAACGTCAACGTGCACGCCTGCCGAATCATCAGGATTCGCCGCTGCCCAACCGGCGCACCACACCGCACTCGCCTACCTCATTTACACCAGCGGTACCACCGGCGCTCCGAAGGGCGTCATGATTGAGCACACCAGTATTGCAAGTCTGGTGCGCTCCGACATGGCGCGATTTGGTCTTGGTCCGGGCGATCGCGTGGCGCAATGCTCAAGTAATGCATACGACTCAAGTGTCGAAGAGACGTGGATGGCATTCGCAGTTGGCGCAACGCTCGTGCCAGTGGATGACGAGCGCGTTCGATCCGGTCCTGACCTTGTCCCGTGGATGCGCGCGGAGCGGATCAACGTGTTCTGCCCACCACCAACGCTCTTACGCGCGATGGGTGTTGAACATCCACCAAGCGAGCTGCCCGACCTACGGCTTCTGTACGTCGGCGGCGAAGCACTGCCACAGGACCTCTCTGACTTGTGGAGTCAGCATGTGTGGCTTGAGAATGGCTACGGGCCAACCGAGTGCACCGTGACAGTGGTGCGCGGTCGTATGCACCCGGGAGTACCGGTGCACATTGGTACGGCGGTCGAAGGAAACGAGGCGTTTGTTCTGAACGACGCGGGCGCAGTGGTCGACCACGGAACCGAAGGCGAACTGTGGATGCGCGGCGTTGGGTTAGCGCGTGGATATCGAAATCTCCATGAAACGACTGCAGAACGCTTCGTTGAGCATGCCTCCCTTGGTCGTATCTACCGAACCGGTGATCGCGTGCGTGCACGGGCGGGAGGCGAGCTGGAGTACCTCGGCCGTGCCGACGGGCAAGTGAAACTACGCGGCTACCGCGTGGAACTGCCGGCGATTGAGGTATGCCTCATGAAACACCCCAGTGTTGCGCACGCGGCATGCGCTGTCGTTGGCGATGGTGCACATGCAAAGCTCGGCGCATGCATTGTGCTGACGAATCGCTCGGTCACTGATAGCG
This sequence comes from Phycisphaerales bacterium, assembly GCA_044377725.1. Classification (GTDB taxonomy): domain Bacteria; phylum Planctomycetota; class Phycisphaerae; order Phycisphaerales; family SM1A02; genus UBA966. Next base: position 744 of record JBILYM010000191.1, on the reverse strand, counting down.
AAACGCTGACCAGCACGCTCAGCGCGTGGGTGCGCGAACGCTTACCCATCTACATGGTGCCGGCACACGTGCGTGCGGTTGATTCAATTCCAACACTGGTGAGTGGAAAGATTGATCGACGCGCGATGGCTGCGACACTTGCCGACAGCTTTCAATCAATTGATCCAAGTATGGTGGAACATTGGGATTCGGTGTGCAGTGATCATTCACGCCCCATCGAAGAACGAGTGTGCGCTGCATTTGCAGCGTCGCTTGGAATGAGCAGCGCACCCGCGCCCGACGCGAACTTCTTCACTGATCTCGGTGGCGATTCGCTGCGCGCTGTGGATTGCCTGCTCCGCCTACGCCGCGGCTGCGCAGTCAGCAGTGGCGTGCGGGACATCTACGCAGAGCCAACCGCAGCTGGATTGGCACGCGTCATTCATCGGCAGGGATTCGATCAGCCGCGCACGACCGATGGCAACACGAACCAGCGTGGAGCGAAGGCCACCACCGGCACCGCGAGTAACGCCAGCCCGGAGAACCAACACGGCACCGCATTACTCGGATCAATTGGCCAAGTGCTCATCGTTGTACTTGGATTCGTTCCATCTGCGGCAGCGGCATATTTGCTGCTTTTTCACGCACTTCCTGCGCTCGTGACTGCCGTCGGCGTAGCGCATGCTGTGTGGCTCACGCCACTGGCACTCATGGTGCTTGCGGCGCTATGGCTGCCAGTCAGCGTGTTCATGACGCTAGCAACAA
>JBILYM010000190.1:0-4575 GCA_044377725.1 Phycisphaerales bacterium | reverse complement strand
CCGATGAGTCCGTTGCGTGTCTCTTTGTAGATGCGAAGTTGGTCAGACTTCCACACATAGTCATGAAGCCGTGCCTGACCCGCCGGCTCACCACCCTGAAATGGCAGGGCGCTTCGAACATCGGCAATTGTTTCCGGAAAGACCGGCGCAAAGGGCGCTTCGTCATGCGGAAGCACCTGCACTGCGGCGGGCGTTGGAAGGCAAGCGCGAACATTGAGGCGAGCTTCAACAATCTTGCGGTACTGGGTGAAGATATCGGGGAGATCGCGCAGTGCAAACGGAAGATCGTCTGGGTGAATCAGCGGGGCGCCGTGAAAGACATTGCATGCAATGTTCGCGCTCTGCAGTTGCTGCGCCACCTGCTTGTACTGCATTGCCTCATCATGGGACGACTCGGCGTTCAGCAACACCGCGTTGATCTGATACTTGGCGCACAGCTGCGGAATGACTTCCGCTGGGTCGCCGGTCATGACAACCAGCGAACTATTCCAATCACGCCACTGCTGATCGAGCGCACGCAGCGATTCAAGTCGAAACTTCCGACGAAAGCCAGGAATGGTGGGATTCCCCGGCAGCTCGTAGCGGTCGGTGGTACAGCCATCGATGTACACCGGCAGAATCTGCGCACCTGCACGAACGGCGTTGTGCAGCGCTTCATGGTCTGCTACCCGCAAGTCGTTTCGATACCACAGCAGGATGCGTTTCGGCATGATTCAGGAGTTTCCGCGCTTTGATGATCGACAGCGATCCGAGCAATACTTCACTTGATCCCAATCGCGTTCCCATTTTTTGCGCCACGTGAAAGGGCGTCCGCAGGACAGGCAGATCTTCTGCGGTAAATTTTCCTTCTTTACGCCTCGCACAGCAGCTCGCATTCGGTTGGTTGATCGGTCTTTCCGCAGGCAATCCGTTGCATCACGCGAACAGTCTCAGCTGACCCATGCCGCCATCAAGGTGCAGCACCTGGCCAGTCATCCACGATCCATGCTCGCCTAGGAGCAGTGCAGCAAGTGCCGCTACTTCGGCGGGTTGACCAACGCGGCCGATCGGATGACGCTTGTTGGATGCGTCCAACTTCTCAGGACTGTTGAGCAGTCGATCTGCAAGCGGCGTGTTCGTGAGTGATGGCGCAATGGCGTTCACCCGAATGCCCGCGGTTGCAAACTCTGCCGCCAGGGAACGGGTGAGGCCTTCAACGGCTCCCTTTGCGGCAGCGATCGAGGCGTGGAAGGGCATGCCGGTTTGCACTGCCACGGTACTGAACAAGACGATGGATGATTGCCCTGGCTTCTTCAGGGCGGGTAACGCGGCCTGAATGAGATGGACTGCTCCCAGGACATTGATTCGATAGTCGTTCAGAAAGAGGTCTTCCTTCATCCGGTGAAACGGCTGAAGTTGAATGCTTCCGGGGCAGTAGGCAAGCCCGTGAATCTCCTCAGGCAACCCTTGGATCACTGGCGCGGCGACGCTGAAATCCGTCTCAATGAATTGGAGATTGGGGTGCGGCTCCAATGCCCGGGCGGCGCGCGCCAGGACATAGACGCGGTGACCCGCGGTAAGCAGCTGTTCAGTGAGGGCCTTTCCGATTCCGGAACTACCACCGGCGATGACGTAGTTTTTCATTGCGTGGAGATCGTAGGCGTCATGTTTGCCAAAGCGATTGGCAATGAACGCCTCAAACGGAACATTTTCGTTGCGAATGAATCCCTTGGAAGGCAGCGCACCTTCTTTGAGCAAATCAAGCGCGGCGGTATGACATTCACCCCACGGAACCTCCGCGTGATAGCAAGCACGGACCGCCGGTGGAGAAATGAACGGGGTAGGGGTGACTGCGGGGCGAATGGGTGGTGTAATCACCGCAGATCATGCAGCGAAACTTGACGAGTGACGATGTGAAATCCGCTGCCATCGGAGGCGAGGCGCAGAGCTGTCCCGCCGGCGGCAATATCACAATCACCAGCGCATCTTGCGCGGAAGTGACGCACGAAATTGCCAGAAGCGTTGTCAGAGCACAAGTGAAACGGGTTGTTGACGGATGCACTGTGTTCAAAAGAAATCCTGAGAAACTCACTACAGAAGCAAGGTAGACCGACCAACTCTGCACGCCAAAAAGAGTGCCAATTTTTGAAAGTTAGAATTGTTATGGCGTTCAAGCCACTTAAGCGCCGCGTGTAGGCGAAATGACGTGCGTCAATTTATTCAATACCGTTGCGCAAGTCGTACAGGTACCACGCCTCTACTTTTTGGCGCGCCCACTCAGTCTTACGCAAAAAAGTGAGGCTGGATTTTATGCTTGGGTCGCTTGTGAAACAGCGCACTTTGATTCCCTGCGCCAAAGTTTCCCAACCATGACGCTCGACCAAGATGGTCAGGATGGCTTCAAGAGTCATGCCCTGAAGCGGATTGTGCGGGTGCTCGGTCATTGCACGTGAAAGTAGCAGATTCAATTCGCCAAAGAGTCGAACGGCGCGTCCCGGTCCCACGGGTTGCGCGGCTGGGCAATGTTGTTGGCGTCCGGGCGCGTTGGTGGTGCCTGTCCTACAGTATCGCTCTGCATACTTGGTAGTGGTTGAAGCCTTGACTCATGCAACTCGTACAAATAAAAAGAAATCAGATTGCTAAACATATTATTTTGGTTGATACCCGTATTTGTACTCATTGCCATATGGATAGCCTTTTGTTTTTGGGCTGTATTGTTCAGCGGCGCTTTAACCGCAATGAGTCCAAACAAGGAATAAACTAGGAAGTACGAACCGCCGGTGGAGCCATGACCGGGGCAGGGGGTTGGCTGCGCGGCGAATAGGTAGTACAATCACCGCAGAACATGCGGCGAAAGACGACCTACATCCACGAACGCGCCGGCTGGCCGGAGTTCACTTGGGACGGCGAATCGCTCGCCGGGCTATTGGCGACCGTGCGTCACAAGCAGGGTCGATTGCTTGGAAGAATGGAGGCGATGGGATTCGACCTGCGGGCCGAAGCGAGCCTCGCCGTCTTGACGAGTGATGTTGTGAAATCCTCTGCCATCGAAGGCGAACACTTGAATTCAGACGAGGTCCGATCCTCGATCGCACGAAAGCTTGGACTGCGCATAGCTGCATTACCGAAAGTTGGACGTGATGTCGAAGGCGTTGTAGACATGATGCTCGATGGCACGCGAAACTTCGGCAAGCCGCTTACCAAGAAGCGGCTGTTCGACTGGCACGCATCGCTCTTTCAGACTGGCAGAAGTGGGATCCGTCCGATCACGGTCGGAGGATGGCGCAAGCAGAAGGTGGGAGCGATGCAAGTCGTCTCCGGACCGATCGGGCGGGAGAAGGTGCACTTCGAGGCGCCGGAGGCGCGCCGCCTTGAAGCGGAAATGGCGCGGTTCATCAAGTGGTTCAATGCGCCGTGCGCAACGGATCCAGTGCTCAAAGCGGCCATCGCGCATTTCTGGTTCGTGACGATCCATCCATTTGAGGATGGCAACGGGCGTATCGCCCGTGCGATCGCGGACATGGCGCTCGCTCGCGCCGACGGAACGAAGGATCGGTTCTACAGCATGTCGTCACAGATCGAGAGCGAGCGGAAGAGCTACTACTTGCAACTGGAGTCTGCTCAGGGCGGTGACGTCAACATTACCGATTGGCTCGACTGGTTTCTCGGTTGCCTGGACCGCGCTATTGGCGGCGCCGATCAGACGATTGGCACCGTCCTGACCAAGTCCCGTCTCTGGCAGCGCATTAACCTGCGACCAGTCAACGAACGCCAACGCCTAGTCATCAACCGAATGCTGAACGGATTTGAAGGGTTCCTCTCAACATCGAAGTACGCGAAGTTGGCAAAGTGTTCGACGGACACGGCCCTTCGCGATATCCGTGAATTGCTGCGGCGCGGCATCGTGGTGCAGAACTCCAGCGGTGGTCGAAGCACCAGCTACCGCCTCGGCGATCCGGACGATGTCCGCGACTGACGTGGACGCGGCGCAGCGAGTCGTCGGGGCATCCATCTTTCCACGGGGCACCGGGTGAGACGAGGCGTGCGTCAGCGATTCGACACTTCGTCCTGCCTCATGGGCATCGCATCGATGATGGTGAAGAGCTCATCGATCGTCATCGGCGTACTACGATCAAGCTTCACTCCACCGTCTTTACCAACGAGCCGCACCCGAAACGCTGGCGCTGATGTTTGGGTGATGACTTCCAGGTCGCGTTCCTTCAGACCCGCCGCAGCGGCATCGAAGGCGCTGATTTGTTGCAGGTAGGGGGCGGCCTGCACGGACGGCGTGTCGACGATCAACACGCGGTGCTTCCACTGGTGCGCTGCGAGATCGGGCAATGCGAGACCGGTTGTTGATTCGCCGGTACAGCCGTGCGCAAGGCAAGCGGCGAGACCGGCGAGACTTATCTTTAATGCTGGGGTCATGCCTACCACTGTAGTCAGCGCCGGCGACGGCTTCCTGCACGTGCGATGCCAGAGAGGCAGAGCAGGGCGATGGCGCCTGGAGCAGGCACGGTAGCAAAGTAGAGGTTGCCAACGGCGGGATACATGTTTGCCGTTGATGTTGAGATTGACATGCTTGAGATCGCAGCA
>JBILYM010000189.1:0-4581 GCA_044377725.1 Phycisphaerales bacterium | reverse complement strand
TGCGATTGCCGCAGAAGTTGATGCGGCGCTCGGCGCCGGCACCGCGGCAAATGGCCTGGTGGTCTCGGACGGCAGCGGGCTCTGCAAGGAAGATCGCGTGGCAGCAAACTTGATGACGGCGTGGCTGCGTGCCACCGCTAACGATCCAAAGATCAGTCAGGCGTTCATCAACAGTCTGGCGGTGGCTGGCGTGAGCGGCACCGTGCAGAAGCGCTTCAAGGGCTTAGACTCTAAGCGTGTCTTTGTGCCCTGCAAGACTGGCTACATCAATGGGGTCTGTTGCCTGAGTGGCTTCGTTGGTCGCCCCGGCGAGACGCCCCGCTTTGCGTTCAGCGTGCTGTGCAATGACCTCACCAAAGACAAAGATGGTGTGGGGAAGGCGAAGGCACTGCAGGAGAAGATCGTGATGATCCTTGCCGGAGGCATGTAATGTCCCGTTGGCTATCGCCCGGCGTGCATTTTAAGGACGACCCACAAGTGCGCGTGTGCGCACGCTGCGGGTACCCGTTCCCGGGCGGTCAACACGGTGCGCCGGCAGCATGCAGCGAGTGCGGAACTTACATTGATCCAACCAAAGCGGGACTCCTGCGATCGCTAGCGCCGCCCATGATGCTGCAGTGGGCGCTTCGCGCTCCGGGCTTATGGAGCATGGGACTCATCGCTCTTTGCGCGTGTGCGCTCGCTGTCGCCGAAGCGGTACCGGGTGGCTATTTATTGCGGTCGATCGCCGCCATTGCAGGGGTCGCGGTGATGATGCTGATTGTTGGCATGCGCCTGCTTATTGCGTTGGTTGTGGCGCGTAAACTTGGACGCGTGCGCGACATGCTCCGCCAGCGCGGGTGGTGGGCAGCGCCGTGCTTTGCGATCGTTGCAACGGTGCTTGCCGAGTCACCACTTCCGATCCATGTGCTCTTTCATATGGAACGGCCGCGGCTTGATGCCGCTGCTGCAGCGTGGCTCGCCCAAGGAGGCACCGCAACGAGCGCCGTGCAACTGGACTTTCTCCTCATTCCCGGCGTCAGTCAGCTGGATCCAAGTCTGGTCGAACCACTCTCGAAGCACGCTACCTATGGCGTGCAGCCGGCTTCGCTAGCGAGCGGATTCGGCTTTGCTGTTCCGGGAACCGGATTCATCTTTGTTAGAGGTGTCTACTACTACCTGCCGAACCTGCTTCCTGGGTCGGTGCCGAACCATGTGTTGCGCCACCTTGGTGGTCCGTGGTATGCCGGACAGACCTTTGGCATGTGAATGTCACCCGGTCGCGCTCCATGGGTCAACAGTCGCGACGCCAGCATCTGCAAAGTGACGGACATTGCGCGTGGCAAGCGTTGCTCGGCGGGCCGCAATGATGCCCGCGATCTGTGCATCACGCATGTCAACCGGGCGACCCAGCGCGCGCTGTCGTGCTGCAATCGTTCCAGCAGCAGCGGCGGCGGGCGCGTCGAAATCCAAGATGCGTCCTTGCATGTCTACGTAGACCGCTTGGTGAAATGCGTTCTGAAGCGCGGTCTTGCGTTCGCCGTCAGGCAGCGCATCGATCCAAAACTGCACCTCAAAGAGCGTGATGCTGGTGGTCCAGATGGACTCAGACGCAAGACCATCAAGCCAGCGCACCACCGCGCGGTCCGGCTCGGCTCGCATGAGCGCCGAGAGCACGGTGGTATCAAGGACGATCATTGACCGAAGCTCGGCGGTTCGATGGTTCGCGGTGGGAGTTGCGCAAGGTCTTCCGTCAGCCCGATGTGCGCGAAGCGTTCGGACATGCGCGTGCCGAGTGGCGGGACAAGCGCCGGGCGTGCGTCACTTGCCAGCACGGCCGAACGGAGAATCTGCCGCACTTCTTCTTCCATGCTGCAGCCATGAAGTTCGGCCAGCGCGCGGATTCGGTCGCGGATGTCATTCTCAAGGTTTCTGACAATGAGCTGTGCCATGAGTATGAATGATAGCATGATATCTTTAACTTTCAAGTAAAATCTGTTGATTTCCACCAGTCAGACCACCATACATGCGGATTTCGCCATCACCCAGAATGACGCGGAATTCCATCGATGAACTTCGCAGCCGTGCGTTTCCGCCTTGATTCACGAATGTGCCTGGACGCACCCCTAGACTCCACCGGATGCGAACGGACTCGCTCATTCCCGCGCAGGAAGCGCACGGGTCGGACGCCTTCGGGCAGGACGGCCCGGGCCTTGATGCCGCTGTCTTTGACGACATCCAACGCGTCTGGGGATTTGACACCCTTCGCCCGCTGCAAGCCGAAGCGATCGCTGCGGGCATTGCTGGCCGCGACAGTCTGGTGGTGATGCCAACGGGCGGCGGCAAGAGCCTCTGCTACCAAGTGCCCCCGCTCGCTGCTGCGCGTGCAGGTGACACGCGCATCGATGTCTGCGTGAGCCCGCTGATTGCCTTGATGAAAGACCAGGTGGATGGGCTGCGTACCAACGGCTACCCCGCCGCGTCGCTGCATTCGGGCATGACCAACGAAGAGCGCGATGACGTGCGCCGCGCCGTGCGCGCGGGCGAAGTGCGCTTGCTGTTCGTGTCACCGGAACGACTGCTTGCGCCGGGGTTCGATACCTGGCTCGGCAGCGTGGGGGTGCGCGCTATCGCGATTGATGAGGCGCACTGCATCAGTCAGTGGGGGCATGACTTCCGGCCGGAATATCGGCAACTCAAGCAACTGCGAAGGATGTTCCCGGGTGTCAGCCTGCACGCATGCACCGCCACCGCCGCGCCGCCGGTGCGGGATGACATCGTTGCGCAGCTGGAATTGATCGATCCGCTGGTATTAGTGGGGAATTTCGACCGCCCCAACCTGATTTACCGCATTGAGCCGCGCATTGATGGGCGCAGGCAGATCTTGGGCGTTCTTGAGCGGCATCGCGGCGACGCGGTGATTGTCTATTGCATGAGTCGCAAAGAGACCGAGGCGATCGCGGAGTATCTGAGCAAGGAGAAATTCAATGCGGCGTGCTACCACGCGGGTATGACGTCTATCCAGCGCTCCAAGGTGCAGGAGCGATTCACCGCTGAGAAGCTTGACATTGTGGTGGCTACCGTGGCGTTCGGCATGGGCATTGATCGAAGTAATGTGCGCGCCGTGGTGCACATGACTATTCCGAAGAGCATCGAGCATTACCAGCAGGAAACCGGGCGCGCCGGGCGCGATGGTCTGGAGAGCGAATGCGTGCTGTTCCATTCATACGCTGACGTAGTGAAATGGAATTCCATCACTGAGCGCAGCACCGACGAGGCGCGCACGCGGCTAGACGATGAGGGCGCGGACGCCGAGGCGTACAAGGCGCTCGACGCATCAGTAGCGCAAGGCCGCGTGCAACTGGAAGCGATGCAACGAATGGCGAGCGGAGCGGTGTGTCGGCATCGATGGCTTGTGGAGCATTTCGGGCAGCGTTACGAGCCGATTGCGCGTGAAAGCCGCGCCGGCGATGCGAACGGTTGCGGCGCGTGTGACGTGTGCATGCAAGAAGTGCGCATGGCAACCGATTCCACCACCGTGGCGCGCAAATTGCTGAGCGCCGTGGTGCGCACCGGGCAGCGCTACGGCGCTTCGTACGTGGCGGATGTGGTGCGCGGCGCGGAGACCGAGGAAGTGGCGCGGCGCGGGCATGCTTCGCTGCCCACCTACGGAGCGCTCAAGGATGATGACAAGAAGACGCTGACTAACTACATCTTCCAGTTGGTGGAGCGCGGATTGCTTGCGCGCACCGATGATGAACACCCGGTGTTGGTGTTGACGGTTGAGGGCCATCGCGCCCTGCGCGGCGAAATGGAAGTGGCACTGCGCGCGCCGCCGCGTGGGCGTGGGCGCAAGCATGCAACCGCCGCAGCTGTTCACGGCGCGCATGAAGTGGACGCGTCGCTCTTTGATCGCTTGCGCACGTTGCGGCGCGAACTGGCTACTACCCGCGGTGTGCCGCCATACGTGATCTTCAGCGATGCGACGCTCATGGAGATGGCGTCCCGGAAGCCACAGTCCCTCAATGAATTTGCGGAGATCAAGGGCGTGGGCGAGAAGAAGCTCGCAGACCTGGGGCTGACGTTCTTGCGCGTGATTAATGAATGACGTGTAGCGCTGAATTCGGCGCGCACGGATTGCGCAGCACGCCCCACCCACCCGTCATTCATGCCACCTTATCCAAGAACGGATTGAGAGGCGCGGCTTTAAGAGAGGTTCAACTCAATCTCAATCGTGCCGTTGATCTTGTCCTGCATGATGCCGATCTTCTGCTCGCGCGCGAGCTCAAGCATGGCTAGGAACAAACCGATCGCCTCACCGCGGCTGCGGCCCTTGAAGATGTCTTGCAGCGTCATCCGCTTCTCGGGCGCATGATCAAGACGGTCCACTAAGTCGGACTGATGCAACGAAATTGGCGTGTCGTCGTACTCCACGCGGTGGTCGCCCACCTTGGAAAGATCAATGCCCGCAACGATCCGCTCGTAGGCCTCAATCAAGTCCATCATGTGGACGTCTTCCATGTCGTACTCGCGCTCGGGCTCCTCGGGGAGCGTGGCGCCGCGACCGGATACCGACCAACGCTGCGCGAACTCCTGGCGCAG
>JBILYM010000188.1:0-4606 GCA_044377725.1 Phycisphaerales bacterium | reverse complement strand
CGCTTCAGTGTCAGTAAGAAGGCATTTAAGCAGGCCTTGGGGCGATTGCTGCGCGAGCGCAAGATTGAATTTACGAAACCAGGCATTCGCCTTGTGAACAAATAGGTTGGGTAGCCATGTTCATTTTTCAGTCGCCAGCAATGGATGTCCTTGATGTGCAGCGCGAACTCGCAGCGCTGCGTGCCGAGCTGGCAGAAATTCGCCGGGCTGATTCTGAAGAGTGGATTGATCGCGCGCGCGCGGAACAGGTGCAGGGCATTGTCCGTGATGTTCTTGCTGATTCATCAACGCGGCAAAATCAATCCGGGCAGCGCTGGCGAAGCGATTACAGCGCTGGTCTCTCCGTGGCGAGTGACGATGGCAACTGGACGATGACCTTTGGTGTCACGCAGCAGGTGAAGTTTGTCTATTCCTCCGCGTACGGCGATGAATCCTCCACCGACGATGTGCAGACGCGATGGGGTATGGAAATACGCCGCGTCAATCTGGTGATGTCGGGAACAGCAGTCGATCCGTCGGTTTCGTGGCTCCTGATGTTTCAGTATGACTCGCAGCCCGACCGTTGGGCGAGCGACCCCAACACATTTCAGCCGGTATACGCCTACATCAAAAAGGACTTTGGAAATGGAGTAACGGCGTTGATTGGTAACCACAACGTTCCGTGGGACATTGAGAGCACGTACTTTGAGGGATGCAGTTTGACGGCTGGCGATTACTCGATCTTTAACTATCGATTCGGTGTTGGCCGCCAATCCGGGCTGGGCATTCAATTGCAGGACAGCGCATTTCGATTGCGGGGCGGAACGTACAGCCAGCTGACGCAGCCGGGAGGTGGGTGGAACACGGATACCAATCTGAGTTTTGCGGTAGCGGGTCGTCTTGACTATCAAATTGGCGGTAAGTGGGAGGACTACGAAATGGAGTCCTCCATGGTTGGAAGTGCAACGAGTGTGGTACTCGGCCTTGGATCGGTGTGGAGCAATGGCCGCGCCCAAAATCCGACCTCACCGCCGACTCCAAGCGCTGCGGGTGTGACGACGGACATCACCGCGCGTTTCGGTGGGTGGTCCTTGGAAGGCCAGTTTGTCTGGATGCGTGATGCGGCGGGTGCGCCGATTCCAGAGTGGTCCCTTGGTGGAAACTTTCAGATTGCGGCGTTCCTCACGCCCAAGGTGGAAACGTTCGCCGAGGCATGCTGGATGGAGACCGCCGATGTGCCATGGATCGCGCAAGCAGGATTAAATTGGTATGTGCAGGGTGCTCGATTGAAGTTCACTTCAAAGGTCATCGTGCCATTTGGCGGCGGCGAAATCAACGGCATTGGCGCAGTTGCCGGGGGTCTTGGCATATCGAGCGCAAACAACAACTTCAGTTTCATTTCGCAGGTGCAGGTGATGTTTTAGGGCGGCAGCGACATTCGATTACCGACAAACTGTCGGCGATTTGATAGTCTCCCGCCACTATGAAATTCACCACCTACACCAAGGCAGCAGGATTGATCGTGGCGCTCGTTCTCAGCGGTTGCGCTGCAACGAAGACAGCACCTGGGCAGAGCCTCAGTTCAAGCGGCATCTCGCCGAATGAGGCACGCGCAGAACTGGTCGCCGGCAACAAGCGGTTCCTTGATGGCGGCATGGAGGCACACGCTTGGCAGCAATCATCGGTCATCAAGACCGGTACATACGGCCAGAGCCCCTCGGTGGGCATCTTGGCTTGCGCTGATTCACGCATTCCGGTGGAGATCATCTTCGACCAGGGCGTTGGCGACCTCTTTGTAGTGCGCGTTGCTGGAAACATCGATACTCCGCAAGGAAACGGCACCTTTGAGTATGGTCTGAAGGCGCTCGGTATGCACTCGATCGTGGTCTTGGGACACACCAAGTGCGGTGCAGTGGTCGCCACGATTGCTGGCAAGCCCTTGCCGAGCAATATGGGATCGCTCGCTACCGGTATTCAGCCAGCCCTGAAGGGCGTGCTACCGGCAGCCACGGATAATCCATCGCAAGAGTTGATCACTACCTGCTGTGAAGCAAATGTCCGCTACCAGATGAACAAGTTGCGCGCGGACAGTGCTGTACTCCGCGACGCTGAGAAGGCAGGCGAGTTGGTGATCTTGGGCGCGATGTACGACGTGGACACCGGTCGGGTCACCTTCCTGGATTAAGCGACCGCAAGGGCGGCTAACTACCGCATTGACTCCATTGGGCGATCAGTAGCCCAAGGTCGGTGAGATCGACAATTCCGTGGAGGCGTGGCAATACCTCGCGGAGGCGGCATCTTGTGGTTTGCATGCGCGCTACCTCACGCTTCGAGGCGCGGGAACAGTGCACACTTGTCGAGCACGGTACCGGCGGTGAGACCGCCCCAGGCGACGCGTTTGGACAGCGGTGCGCCGTCGTCCTGCTTGAGCGCCACACGGAGTTCAGCCATCTTCGCCGGCAGGAATGGTTCGAGCAATACGCCTGCAATGCGTACCGTTTCAGCGCACTGCGCCAGGATGCTGCACAGCTCATCAGTGCGCGCGGGGTCCTTGGCCAACTTGAATGGCTCGGTGCGGTGAATGAATGCGTCAACTTCACGCAGCAACCCCATGGCAGCTTGCGCGGCACCGACAAGATCAAGTTCATCAATCGCGGCATTCCATTGTGCCACTGCTGCTGCACACTTCGCTGGCCATTCGCCACCTGCTTGGCCATCAGCGGGCATCTTGCCTTCAAAGTATTTGTTGATCATCGCAGTGACCCGACTTGGGCAATTGCCAACCACGTTCACCAGATCGCTGGTGTAGGTTTCGTGGAAGTGCTGCGCGCGGAAGTCCGAGTCGCTTGCTTGCAGCGGTCCCTGGGTTGCCATGTACCAGCGCCACGCATCCAAGCCGTACTTGGCGAAGTAGCCCTCAATGGTGGGGAGGTCCACAAAGTTGCCCATGGATTTGGACATCTTCTGACCGTCGGCAATCCAGAAGCTATGCGCGTGAATGCGGCGCGGCATGGGTAGCTCCAGCGCCATCAACAGCGCGGGCCAGATGACCGCATGGAACCACAGGATTTCTTTGCCGATCACGTGGTACGCAGCGGGCCAGTACTTGGCTCGTTCGGTGGCGAGCGCGCCGCCCGGCTCGCCCAGGCCGAGCGCAGTGATGTAGTTGAAGAGCGCATCAATCCATACATAGATGACGTGCTTCTCATCGCCAGGAAACGGAATGCCCCACGTGAAGTTGGTTCGCGTGACGGGTACATCTTGCAGACCGTCGCGCAGTCGGCCGAGCACTTCGTTGCGGCGCGCAGCGGGTTGCACAAAGTCAGGATTGGCGGCGAAGAAGTCTTCGAGCTGCTTCTGAAATGAGCTTAGTTTGAAGTAATAGTTCTGCTCGGTAGCGCGTGTGAGCGGTCGTCCACTAATGGGACTCTTGTAGTCCAGTTCCTTGGCTCGCGTCTCTGTGTAGTACTCCTCTTGGCCTTCGTCGTACCAGCCCTCAAACGTGCCGAGGTAGACGCTGCCAGCATCCAAGAGGCGCTTGACGAAGTATTGCACCTGCTTCTCATGGCGTGGCTCAGTGGTGCGAATGAAATCATCATTTGTGAGTCCGAACACCTTGAGAACTCGTTGAAACTCGGCGGCATTTTCATCGGCAAGCGCTTGCGGGGTGACGCCCTTGGCGGCCGCGCTCTTTTCTACTTTCACGCCGTGTTCATCGGTGCCAGTGAGGAAGAAGACCTCCTCACCGCGCAGGCGCATGGCGCGTGCCCAAACATCACAGACCGTGGTGGTATAGGCGTGGCCGATGTGCGGCCGGTCGTTGACGTAGTAGATGGGAGTGGTGATGTAAGCGGGCATGAGAGGCGCTGATGGTAGTCCGCGGCAGCAAGGTGGCTGCGGCGGTCACGAGCGCACCTCCGTACGGTGGCACCCGTACGCTCGCTGGTTACTTGAGCAGCTTGGCAACCCGGGCGATGGCTGCCTGCCCGTTTCCAATGACCAGCCACAACACGCGGCCGTCCGAGAGCGCATACGCCGTACGCGTATAGCCACTTTCGTCAGCGCCAAGGAGTTGCAGCCACTCGTCACCAGGCGCGATCGGTATGGCGCGGCCGAAGCCATCGAATCGCACCGGTCGACCGTCGTCGGGGAGCATGATGACCGAAAGGATGGCGCTCGTTTCGTGGTTCTTGTACAGCACCATGGTGCCTAAGACGCCCGGGGCGAGTTCAACATTGCGGGCGTCATCGGCGCTCCAGCCAACGGCGGAGAGGTCGGGGGCCGATGTGGCCCGTGCCCCGAGTGCCTCGCGCATCAGTTCTGGCAACTTTGCCAGTGCGGCTTCGCGGTCGCGACCGTCGGCGATGTCCGTGGTGGCGCGCAGTTCGTGCATGGCGGCGATGGTCGCAAGGTCCCCAATCGGCAGGTCCTGCTGGGTGGTGCCTTGGCGTTCTCTGAGACGCGGGCCGGTGAGCCCGATGACCACCGCAAAGATCACCATGGCGAACGTCAGACCAATTGCAACCGGGCTCACCTTCGTCCGGTGCTGTGGCGTGGGTGATTCCCGGTCATCCGGAGTTTCTTGCATCTGGTGCATTGGTTGCGCTCTCAATGAATGCTACGCTTG
>JBILYM010000187.1:0-4633 GCA_044377725.1 Phycisphaerales bacterium | reverse complement strand
CTCAGGAGTCTCTGCGGTGGCGATGGTCCACTCAATTTCCGGGTGCAGTTTGGCGCATTCCTTGGCCCACCACACGACGCCAGCGGTCCAGCCGTGGTCGGCGGCGGGAATGGATACACCGATCTTCATCGTTGCCGTCACTGCTGCAGCGGCCGGTGCGGCCTTTGTGGCGGGTTGCGCAACGATTGGCTCAGTGGCTGCAATGGCAAACAGTGCTGATGCGGACAGGATGACTACGCTAGAGAGTTTCAGAATGCTTGAAGTGTTCATCGTGCGCACAAAGGTACCGCCTTCCGCTTACGCACGGGAGCCGCGTTGCACTAACACTGCAAGCACGATGACTGCGCCCTTGACTGCACCTTGCCAATAGGGGCTCACGCCGGAAATAGTCAAGATGTTGGTGATCATCCCTAAGATCAGTACACCCGCAACGGTGCCCCAAATGCGCCCGAATCCCCCGCGCAGGCTGGTTCCGCCAATCACCACAGCGGCAATGGCATCCAGTTCACTGCCGAGGCCCAACTGTGCTGTTGATACGGAATTCATGCGCGAACTTTGCACTAAGCCAGCAACGCCAGCGAGCGCTCCCATCAATGCGTAGACCCGAAAGCGGATCCACGCAACCGGTACGCCTGCATACCGCGCCGCGGTTTCGTTAGCGCCAACTGCAACTAGTTGGCGCCCAAAGCGAGCGCGCGAAAGAAACCATTGCGCGGCAATTGCTACAACAAAGAAGATCACCGTACTCCACGAAAGAGTCAGCGCCTTTCCTGCACTGTTCTCTGCAAATGGGATCGGAATACCGCCGCGCCCAAGTGCGCTGAACATGGTTGGACTTTGTGACCGAATCTCTCCAGCCTCCGCAATGGCCAAGGCAATAGAACGGAATGCCGCCAGTCCACCAAGCGTGGCGATGAACGGCGCGATCCGACCAAAGACAATCAGCACACCGTTCAACGCGCCAGCAGCAGTACCGGCAAGGATGGTGATCAATGCGCCGGAAACCACTGCACTTGGTTCGCTCCAACCCGCTTCGATAAGCGCGTTCATGGCGGTAGTGCCAACAGCAGCAGCAAGCACCACCATGCTGCCGACCGAGAGATCAATCCCCGCGGAAACAATCACCAGCGTCATGCCCACAGCAAGGATGCCAACGGCGGCATTCTGATTGAGCAAGTTGCGAAAGTTCTCAATGCTGAGGAAGTCGCCGCCTTGCTTGAATGCGCTCACTGCAAAGAGCAGTACAAACGCCACCAGCACTCCCCAGTGTTCAAGAAAGCGTTGCATGCGCACGGCCGTTCCGGTGTGTGATTTACTCATGAGTTTCCTGTCTTTCCGCGCGCAGCCCGGAAGCAATTCGAACGATGCGCTCCTCGCAGCCGGACTCTGCCAGTTGCTCGCGCGTGACCTCACCAGCCACACTTCCATTGCGCATCACTAGGACGCGATGCGCTAGTCCAATCAGTTCCGGCAGTTCGGAACTAATCACAATGCACGCTAGGCCCTCTTGCGCGAGCGCCGCAATGATTCGGTAAATCTCCGCCTTGGCACCGATGTCGACACCCCGGGTTGGCTCATCAATAATGAGGACGTTGGGGCGAGTTTCCAACCAACGCGCCAGCGCAAATTTCTGTTGGTTTCCACCGGAAAGCGAGGAGATAGGCAGACCCGGACGTGCGCAGCGGATGGCAAGTGCATTGATCCATCGCGCCACCACGGAACGTTCCGCGACCGCATCAATGCGCGCGCCGCCGAATTGTGAAAACGCATCCAGTGATGGAAGCGTCATATTGGCAATACTGGAGAGCGAAACATGCAGCCCGCGACCCTTGCGGTCTTCGCTGACGTAGGTCACGCCGTGGCGCATGGCGGCACGTGGATCCTTGAATGTGCGCTCATCACCAGCCACGCGAATCTTTCCAACCGGGCGGCGCAGACCAACAATCGCTTCCGCAGTTTCGGTGCGACCGCTGCCAACCAGGCCAGCGATGCCGACGATTTCACCGGGGAATACACGCACTGATACTTCGCGCGATCGATCTGCTGCGCCAAATTCAATCAGTTCAATGGCTGCAATTGCACCCGGCTTTGCGCTTCCCTTGGGTGGATAGATGGACCCAAGCTCACGGCCGACCATTGCCTGTGCCAGCGTGTCTTCCGTGGCCACCGTGCCATCTTCCGCTTGCAATACTCCCAGCGTGTTGCGCTGGAATCGTGCCACTAGCCGCCCGTCGCGAAGAACGCTCACGCGGTCCGCCACATCCACTATTTCATCAAGATGATGAGATATGAATAGCACCGCACGACCCTCGTCACGCAGGCGGCGCAACAGTTGCAGGAGTTTGCTGGCCTCGTGTTCGCCAAGGACAGCGGTTGGCTCATCAAGAATCAAGACTTGCGCTTCGCTGGCAAGGCACTTGGCAATTTCCACATATTGGCAGTCGGCGATGGAGAGTTCGCTCACGGCGCGGTCAAGGTCCATCTCTGCGCCGAGCATCGCCAGCAGCGCTCGGGCGCGCTCGCGTTGTTGCGGGCGATCGACCGCAATGCCTGCAAGAAATGTTGGTTCACGTCCGAGCAACACATTCTCAGCAACGCTCAATGTTGCCACAAGATTGAGTTCTTGGTGCACCATGGAGATGCCCGCGCGAATCGCGGCGCGCGGACCGCGGAGTGTGGTTGTCTCGCCGTTACGGAGTACCTCGCCTGCATTCGGCGCCAGCGCTCCGGACAGCACCTTCATCAGCGTGCTCTTACCCGCGCCGTTTTCGCCAACAATCGCATGGATTTCACCAGCCATGAAGTCCACAGTGACGTTGTCCAAGGCGCGCACACCGGGATACTCCACGGTGACACCTCGCACCCCCATGCGCGGCATTGTGGCGTGTGCAGCCGCACTGACCCGCTTGATGTTCGGCACCTCCATCACGCCTTCTTGAGGAAGCACGTCTTAAGAACAAAGGTTCCCTTGCCATCGCGCACTTCTACTTCTTCGGCGTTGGAAGTGAGGCGGATGTTCTTGTAGGTCGCGCCGCGCTTGATCGTCGTATTGGCGCCCTTTACCTTCAGGTCCTTGATCAGCACCACCGCATCGCCCTCGCTGAGTAGGGTCCCGTTACTGTCTTTGACAATCACGGTCCATTCATCGGTTTCGTCGGTCATAGTGTCGGGGTTCTCGTTCGATGTACTACCGATTTTCTCCATGCATAGAGATAGAAATCGATACTTGTGAGAGATCAGCATGGCGCGCAGCAAGAATACCCCAAGGCGTGCACATCACTATGCGTTGGGCTCATTTCGCGCGACTTGCTCGACCCGTATTGGTTGGCGCTCCGTCTGGGCGTCCATTGGCATCAGCTGGGGTGCCCGGCTTCCACGAGCGCACCTCGTAATCAGCACCGAGGGATTGGAGTTCGTCGCACCATCCGTTCGCCCAACGAATCCGTAGCAACCCATCGGCAATCCACCAAGATCCCACCTTCACTTCGTCGATGGACTTCCATGCCACATGGCTCGATTGAATGGCAATGGCAAATTTCTCGCCAGTGGTCGACTGCGCTACCGGCAGTTCATACACCCCGATCCACGCGGCGTAACTCGCTGGTGTGCGAACCGCCTGCCCAAAGTTGCTGGGTGCCCCGTCTCGTGCAACGCCAGGTCCCCAAGACCGCTTTGCCAGTTCACCGGTGGGCTTGCGCAAGATCACATCACGCCATCCATCGACGTAATCAATGACGATGCGGCCGTTCGCAATCACCCAGTGCCCGGATTCGCCGCGCGCTCCGTGTGGGCCCTTCGACCAGTTGCTCACTGCGCCACCGTCTGCCGCCAAGACAACGTCGAACGTCACATTCTCATCATCAACAAGCGTCCACGAACCGGCAGCGTCCGCTGCGGCGATTGGCGCGCCGAGCACATCACTGCTGCCGGTTGGCGCAACACCTTTGCCTTTTTCCTTCAGCTCAAAGTCCGCCGTGAGGATGCCCATGAACCGTCCATCCTTGGTCACTGGCACCGAGAAAGTCATCATTTCTACATCGCCGCCACCAGCATCAAAGTATGGCTCGGACCACATCGCTTTGCCAGATTTCCGCGGCAGGGCGAACCACGCCAGCATTGGATAGTCGTAGCCGTCAACAGCAAGTGTCCGATGCGCGATGCTTCCCTTGCTTCGATACGCGTACGGCGCCAATTGTTTCCCGGCATAGGCCGGGTCAAGCGCAAACGTGGTTCCGTACGCGTCGGGGTGCTTGGCTAGAAAATTGTCAAGTACCGGATAGATGGACTCTTCAGTGAGTTGCACCGCGGTCAGCGCGGATATCTCCGCTGTGATGGAAGTCTCCAGCGCGGTTCGTTCTGTCTCAGTCGGTACCACCCACTCCGGAGTCTTACAACCAGCAAGCGCAAGGATCGGCAACAACGCAAACACGACGAGAGTGCATGTGGAGCGGTTCATATGCGTCCAACTGTATCCGGCGCGAAGTTGTCATGCGACTGTCACGAAGCGGTGGTCATGCTGAGCGCCACTGCCTCAGCCACTTTGATTCCATCGATGCCCGCGGAAAGAATGCCTCCCGCGTAGCCCGCGCCTTCACCCGCTGGAAACAATCCCAGCGTGTTCAGGCTCTGGAAG
>JBILYM010000029.1:0-13629 GCA_044377725.1 Phycisphaerales bacterium | reverse complement strand
GAACGGTTCACGCTATCACGCCGCGAATCGGCTCGGCGCCCTCGACACCCACAAGTTTCTGGTCGAGCCCTGCGTAGAAATACGTCAGCGAATTCGGATCGAGCCCCATCAGGCTCAGGATGGTGGCATGCAGGTTCTTCACGTGGAACCGCTCGCCCACGCCGGTTGACCCCAGTTCGTCTGTCTCGCCAATGCTGACACCGCCCTTGATTCCGCCCCCGGCCATCCACATGGTGAAGCCGTACGAATTGTGGTCGCGACCGGTGCCCTCAGCGTATTCCGCGGTTGGCTGGCGGCCAAACTCGCCGCCCCACACGACCAGGGTTTCTTCAAGGAGGCCGCGCTGCTTGAGATCCTTGAGTAGCCCCGCGATCGGCTTGTCAGTGCGACCGGCGTGATAGTCATGGTTCTTCTTCAGATCACCATGCGCATCCCAGTTTGCATCGTTGTGCGATCCTCCGGAATACACCTGTACGAAACGAACGCCGCGTTCAACAAGTCGCCGCGCGAGCAAGCACTTGCTGCCAAACTCATTGGTGCGCGATTCGTCAATGCCATAGAGCTCCTTGGTGGCAGCGCTTTCATTGGCAAGTTCCACCGACTCGGGAGCGGTGGATTGCATGCGATATGCCAACTCGTAACTTTGAATGCGGCTTTCAAGATCAGGATTTCCTGGTCGTGCCAGTTCATGGCGTGTGTTCCACATCTTGAGCCGGTCGAGCATGCGCCGTTGCAGATCATCGCTGCGCGCGGGCGGATTGGCGAGGTCCAAAATTGGCGGCCCGTCACCGCGCAGTACGGTGCCTTGGAAACTGGCAGGCATGTAGCCAGAACTCCAATTCTTGGCACCACTAATTGGGCCGCCGGTGGAGTCCAACATGACTACAAAACCAGGCAAATTCTGGTTCACGGTGCCCAGCCCGTAGTTCACCCAACTGCCGAGCGCGGGCGCGCCGCCGAGCAACTTGCCGCTGTTCATCATCAGCATAGCGCTGCCATGGATGGGACTGTCGGCGTACATGCTTTTCACAAACGCAATGTCATCAACACAGCTGGCAAGATGCGGAAACAGACTGCTGACCCACGCGCCACACTGGCCGCGTTGTTCAAACTTCCACTTGGGACCAACGACGCGACCTTCGCTCTTGTCACCACCACGACCCTTGGTCTTCACCACAATTGTTTGCCCGTCATACTTGAAGAGATCTGGCTTGTAGTCAAAGGTGTCTACGTGGCTTGGCCCGCCGTACATAAAGAGAAAGATCACACTCTTTGCAGTACCTGGAAACTTTGGTGCCTTTGGGGTAAGCGGATTTGGCGCTGGGATAGGAGTGTGCCCATCAAAGGCCAGCGCCTGTCGCGCTAAAAATCCATCCTGCGCCATCATGCTCGCTAATGCAACACTGGTGAATGCGCCTCCGGCCTCCCAGAAAAACTCTCGGCGAGTGTTTCCACAGAACGTGTTGCGTGGTGTTTCGGGTACTTCAGACATCACTCATGCCTTTCATCAGTCGACGGTCAGGAAGTCATTCAAGTTATAGAGGACCAGGCAATAGGCCTGCATGGCCTGCTCGGTGGTCAGGCCGTCCCGTTCACGGAGTTCGGCTATGAACGCTTCCGACTCATCCAGATCTTGGACCGTTGGTACGCGCCCGGCGGTGAGTTCGCGCGCCCAAGAAAGCTGTAAACGCAGTGATTCCGGGCGTTCTCGCATGACACGGAATGCAAGATCCATCGCCAGTGAGTTGGTCAAGGCTCCGTTGAACATACTGAGCGCCTGGGTTGGCTGCACGGTGTTGAAGCGCACAGGGCATGCACCATCAACATCGGCTTGGTCAAACACGGCAAGCAGCGGATGTTGCAACGAGCGCTTGAGTTCAATGTAGAGCGTGCGCCGGGTCCAGGTACTTTTTTCTGTCACGGGCCACACTTCATCCGGTCGGCTACTTGTCGCCAGCACTTCTGGCGGCATCGGCGGACGAATGCCTGCACCACCGTGCTCCGAACTGATGGTCCCGTTACACGCGAGCATGGCATCGCGTACTTCTTCCGCACTCAGCCTGCGCATACGAAAGCGCGAGAGCAGATCGTTTGGCGCGTCGTTGGCTAGCGCGTCAGCAGTGGCAATGCTTGACATCCGGTAGGCAGCACTGTTCATCAGAATGCGGTGCATCTGCTTCAGACTTCCGTCATTGACAGGCACTTGTGCCGCCAGCCAATCAAGGAGCGCTGGATCAGTGACGGACTCGCCAAACTTTCCAAGGTCGTTTGATGTTGGACACAGACCAACGCCAAAGTGGTGCTGCCAAAGGCGATTGGCAATCGTGCGCAATGCCAATGCGTTTCGATCGTCAGCGATCCATGTTGCCAGGGCAAGCCGGCGCCCGCTGGATTCACCAAACGGGCGTGCCGTGGGGGCAATTGGCTCAAATCGAGCTGCAATCAGCGGAACCCCGGGCTCCACCAAGGCCGCTGGCGAGTGTGGGTTGCCGCGGGTCATCACATGCACTTCATGCGGCACTGGATCCTCGCGCACGGTGAGCACCGTCTCACCTTCCCACGGCGGTGGACGCAGGGTGTTGAGTTGGCCGCGCATTTCATGCCACCGGGCTATCTCATCGGCAGGTTGCCCCGCAAGTGTGCGCGCGACCTCGGCCGCTTTGGCAAGACCCGTGGCAATGGCTCTGATCTCTTCTTCACTCAGGACCCGGTCATAGAAGCGCACCTCATCGATAGTGCCAGCGAACGGATGCGCGTGCTCGGGATGAAGTGAGCCAATCGCGATGGTCTTGGGCGAGTCAAGCCGCGCAGTGCTGCCAACGGCATCGCTTTCCATCACGCCATCAACCCACAGTGCAATGCGCCCAGTCGTGCGATCGCGCGTGAAGGCAACATGGTGCCACTGCCCGTCATTGTGTCCCGGACCGCTTGAAACAAATGTTTCCGGATCGCCAGTACCGGCACTGACAAATCCGTGACCAACCAAGCTGATTCCCCAGTCATGCACTATGCCAGGGATTTCCCCGTCGACAAGACCCTTGCCAAGGAACCAGCGCCGGTCACTTTCATTTCCACCGCCAATATCAGTGGTTTTGAACCAAAAACTGGTAGTGAAACTGTCTTGCACCGGTCGATCAATATCCACCCGGTCATCACCAGCGTCGAATGAGAACGCCTTGCCGATTCGACCAGCAGCACCAAATCCAGCGTCACGAACACTTGCAGCAGCGATGGTTGAACCAGGTGCGGAGTTCGTGGCAGTGCGCGACTTGTCATCCTCAAACGCCAAGTGCGCTACCAGTCCATCGGTGGGCGCACGATCAACAAATGCACTACCCGCCGCATCAGCACCGGCTTCGGCCCCGCGTTCAATCGCGGTGATTTCGTTCAACAACGATGCGCGCTTCGCGAGATACGCGGCACGCTCGACTTCTGGATCAACATGACCAAAGTCGGTGCGCACCATGCGCAGCACGCTCTCGGCATCAATACTGTTAAACGGACTTGACTTGTACGGTTTGACCCCAGCAAAGAATGCCGCAAATCGGTAGTAATCGGCTTGTGGAATCGGATCACCCTTGTGGTCATGGCAGCGCGCGCAACCAAGGCCAATTCCTAAGAAAGTACGGGCGGTGACATCAACAATGCCGTCCATGTCATCGGCGATTGCCTGGGCGAGGTCGGGAACTTCGTCATCCCACATGCCCAATCGGTAATAGCCGGTGGCCAGAAGTGATGAGTAATCGCGGTCAGGCAATTCGTCGCCCGCCAGTTGTTCCAGGATGAAACGGTCGTAGGGCATGTCCTCATTGAAAGCGTCGACCACCCAGTCCCGGTATTTCCACGCGGAGGTCTTTTCACCGTCTCGCTCAAACCCGTTGGTGTCTGCGTAGCGCACCAAGTCAAGCCAGTGACGCGCCCACTTCACGCCGTACTCGGGGCTTGCCAGGAGACGGTCGATGAGCAACTCCCACGCATTGGCGCGCGTGTCCGCTACGAAGGCGCGAACATCCTCTGGCGTAGGCGGCAAGCCAGTCAAGTCAAACGTCGCGCGCCGGATCAACGCTTCGCGCGAAGCTTCAGGAGCATGCGAAACACCAGCCGCCTCGAGGCGAGCAAGTACGAATCGATCAACAGGAGTACGAACCCACGCTTCATCACGCACGGCCGGTGGCACTGGCGCAACGAGTGGCTTCCAGCTCCACCACGAGTCGCGCGCACTTGCAGCGCGTTGCGCGATCAGGGATTGAGTGGCCGCAGCGCGGGACTTTGCATCAGTGTCGCTGGGCGGGGCAAACCCGAACGCCGGGAGCGATGCGAGTATGACTGAGGCAACGATGGTGCCTCGCCGGGTGACAGTTCCCGGCGACCCGCCATTACCTCTAGCCACGGACGCACCAAGCGCGGCGGGCGCGCGAAGAGCGTGGTGCTGACAGGGGGGCAAAGGGGGCGGCATTCATTCAAACATAGTGCTGAATCACGGCGCGGTTTCCAAGAAAGTCCGCATATCGTCTGTGAGATGCACGTGTTTCAGACAGTCATTGTTGCCATGGCCCTGATAGCGGGCTGCCTATGCTCGGCCGGGCAGTACGTCAGTGCTGGTGCCGCTGCGCCAGTCGACGCCGCGCTCCCCGTTACCGGCGCGCTCCCCGACACCCTCACGCGCCCGTTCGCGGTTGCGCGCCCCGATATCGCCGCGTCCCTTGCCACCGCCGCGCCCCCCACCAATGCGGTGCCAAAGCGGACTACATTTGACCCGGCAACATTTGGAGCGAAGCAGTTACTGGTGGTGCATTACGCACGGACCGATGAAAATTACAACGCGTGGAATGTGTGGGCGTGGGTGGTTGATCAGACTGGTCAACAACTCGATTTCAAGGGCGTGGACGATTACGGCCCGTACGCAGTCATGCCATTGCGTGCCAGTGCGCCACGTGTTGGCTTCATCGTTCGTAAGGGCGAGTGGGAAGCCAAGGACATCGACGCGGACCGCTTTGTAGATCTCAAAGATCGTCCGGTCACTGAAGTGTGGCTGCGTTCAGGCGATGCAGTGGTGCATACCGCGCCACCAGTGATTGATCGCACGCTTCGTTTGACCGCCGCGTTCCTTGATGCTCGCAATATCATCATGCTTGCAAGTACCACTCCGCTGAACGTCACTCAACAGAAGCAACTGGTAGTGTCGTCCGTGGCGACTGGAAAGCCCATCAATGTGGTGTCCGCCAAGCCACTGACGGTCCCAGGCGCAGAGGGATCAATGACCCGCGTGGAGTTGGCGCGCTCAGTCAAAGATGACGAGATTTCAAGCCTTTCTGTTGCGATCGGTACTGGAAGCCCATCGGCTACAGCGCCGAAGTCAAGCAACACGGAGCAGGCCACCGTTCGAGTCTTTGCGCGTGGCGTTCTTGAAGACCCCGCGTTTGTTGCAGCAGACGCCGAGCTTGGCGCGCGATGCACAGCAGAGCGAACGGTGTTCCGCACGTGGTCGCCGGTCTCAACGAAGGTTGAACTTCTTATTAATGACAACACACAGCGACCGGATACGCGTGCGCCCATTCAACTCACCCGCCGCGCCCACGGGGTTTGGGAGACGACCGTCGCCGGTGATCTGCATGGCAAGGGATATTCGTATCGGTTTACGCATTACGGTGACTCGCCGATCGTTCCGGACATTCACGCGTTTGCGGCCACGGCGGATTCCACACGCTCGGTCATCGTTGATCTTGATCGTGTCAAACCAGCGAACTGGGACTCCACTCCGGTACCAGTCCTTGCGCGTGCAACTGATGAGGTGCTCTACGAAATTCATGTTCGCGACTTCTCCATTGCTGACCAAACATGCCCGCCTGAAATTCGCGGTACCTACCGTGGGCTTGCGCATGGCGGCAGGGCGCGTGATGGTCACGGAACCGGCATCAATCACCTGAAAGAACTTGGAGTTACGGCTGTTCACCTGATGCCGGTGCAAGATTTTTCGGCGGCACCCAACGCCTACAACTGGGGCTACTGGACCGCACTCTTCAATGTCCCAGAGTCAAACTACGCCAGTGACCAATCGGATCCACTGGCGGCTATCCGTGAATTCAGAACAGCGATCGAACAATTTCATAGCGCGCGCCTGCGTGTGATCATGGATGTTGCATACAACCACACATCATCAAGTGGCTCTGCAAGTCCGTTTGATGGAACAGTTCCGTACTGGTTCTTTCGCACCACTCCGGATGGTCGATACAGCAACGATGCGGGGTGCGGTAACAGCGTGGCAGACGAGCGTCCGATGGTGCGCAAGTACATCGTGGACTCGCTTGCGTTCTGGTTGACGCAATACAAGGTCGATGGCTTTCGATTTGACCTCTTAGGAACACACACCCCAGAGACTGCACGCGCGGCGTGCGCGTTGGTGAAACGCCTGCGACCCGATGCCACGCTCTATGGCGAGCCGTGGACGGGCGGCGGGCCTATCCGGTTCGGTAAGGGCGCGCAAAAAGGCTTGCCGCTCGGTGTTTTCAACGACAATCTGCGCACGGCGATCCGCGGCGATACCGACGGCGCAGTCGGGGGATTTGCCATCAATGCGGGTGGTAGCACCAGCGCGGGCATCAACACCCATATCAACCCCAGCACTAACCCCAGCACCAACCCGAACCCGAGCCCAAGCGCCAACGGCATCAAGGTCGGCGCGATGGGTGCGATCGATGACTTCACCACCGCGCCAGCAGAGTCCATCAACTACGCGTCAGCGCACGACAACCTGTCGCTTGTTGACAAGATTGCCAAGACCGCGCCGGGCGCTGATGCCGCGACACGCCGTGCCATGCAGAAACTGGCCATTGGAATTGTTCTTGTCAGTCAAGGTGTCCCATTCATTGAAGGCGGTAGCGAGATCTGTCGAACCAAGCAAGGAAATCACAACTCCTACGAAGCAGGCGACGCCATAAATCAATTCGATTGGGTAGCAGCGGAGCAGTGTCGCGATGTCAGTGACTGGGTTGCCGGCATGATTGCGATCCGTGCGGCCCATCCAGTGTTCCGTATGGATAACGCAGTCGACGTTCGCGCGAGTTGCACGCAGATACAAGCGGCACCGCTGTTGGCGTGGACACTGAACGGAACAGCCGCAAAGGACTCAGCGCGCCAAGTCATCGTGGTGTTGAATGGCGATGCTGCTGAGCGGCCATTCACACTGCCAGCAGGTGAGTGGAGCGTGCTTGCAGATGCCAATACTGCATCAGTAACGCCGCATCGATCCGCTCGCGGTGCGATCGCCATTCGCCCGTATTCGATGTTCGTTGCAGCGCAATTGAAATGAGTCGCTGATACCGAAGAATCACCCTGATTAGCGCAGTTCCAACTCAGGCGGCGGCGGGCATTGGGGGTTGACCCACTGGATCACCGCGGCCCACCCGGCGCTGTCTGGGTCATGCTGCAGGTAGCCCTGGATGGGGCGCACCACTGCCCAACCGTCCTTGAGATGTGCAGTCAGTACCGGGTCGATCATGGTGCCCGCGCGCACGGCAGCAACGTACTCCTCGGCACTCATGCGCGCAGCAACTGCGCCGTAACCAGGGAGGCGGCTTCCGCCCACCATGCGCCACAGCGCCTCGTCCGTGACAATCGCGCGCGCAGCGTCGGTGAGCGCATGCGCCAAGCCATGATGCTGGTGATCAGGGCTCACCATGATGTCAGCGCCGTAGAGGGTGTGCCCGTCCGGGTTGTCATCACTGAATGTGTCGTTGGCCGTTAAGACATCCCACGAATCATCGATGTGAAAGTCTTTGAACATCAGTCGCAACGTGAAGTGCACGCCTGCAACGGTTGCCTTCGCACTGCCGGTGGGTGCGTACTCCGCAATCACTTGCCCTTGCGGGAAGCGCGTCATGTGTTCGCGCAACTCAGCGTGCGTGTACGGCGTCTCTGCTGGATAGACGCGTGCACAGATTTCCGCGATCGCATCGAAATCCGATTCGAGCATCGTGCGGAGCCGATAGTCGGGAGGAAGCATTGTTTGAAAGTTGGTGGAGACGGTGGCGGCAGTCAGGGGGCTGCACTCGTCAATCACGATCAATCCGAGTCAATCAGAACCAAACCAATCGGGGCGGCCGGATTCGAACCGACGACTTCCTGCTCCCAAAGCAGGCGCTCTACCAAGCTGAGCTACGCCCCGTGTGAAGGGAGGAGTGTACGGGGATTTCCCGCAATCCGATAGTGCTTATGTAGGCGGAAGATTGGGTAGTGCTGGAAGAACTCCGGGATTCAGGCGATCCCGGAAATATTTCCAATCCCAGCAGGTTCCAGAAGCGTCAATCGGGCCCGGCGTGTTATGCGGCGCCGTGTAGTTATATTCAAGAATCAACGGGTTAGTCATCTCGTACGACTCCGTGGAACCGTCCACGTACGTCATCGTGACTGCATCGGGTCGCCACGGCGCCGGCAGATCGACCCACAGGCGAGTACTTGGCTGTGGCGAAATGATCCAACCTTCGTTGTTCCACGCGACGTTGTCATCTTCCACCAGCGTTGACATCATGCGCGACGGTTGCTTGACGGTGGCGATGGTGGTGGTGTTGTAGATACTGAGCGGCACAGAGACGCCAGTGGCGGGGTTCATGAACGGCGTGTCGTAGTCGGCCAACTCATCGGGGCGAGTGACGCCTAAGCATGCGTTGAATGAATAACTACGAACGCGCGTGTTCGCGCCGGGATTTTGCAACGCGTATGGGTTGGTCGGCTCTTCCGGTGAGACGTATGCAGCAACTGTTCCGATGTAGGGCCACAACACACCCTGTTCCAGTGCCGAAATCTTCTCATACGCACCCGCCACATTTCCGCCCTGCGCCTTCACCCAGCAGTGCTTAGCGTTACCAGAAGTGTTCTCTGGGTAGGTCCATCCGTACTCGTCGGTACGAGGACTGGCCCATCGCCCCGCGTTGGCGGTGGCATAGGCGTAGGCCGCTTGGGTGATCTGCCGTTGATTGGTCAGGCAGCGCAAAGTGCGTGTCGACGAGCGCACCTTGGCAATGCTGGGTATGAGCAGTGCAATAATGAGCGCGATAATGGAGACCACCACGATCAGTTCCGTGACGGTAAATCCAGCGTGGCGTCGTGCGTGATGTTGCGTTCGGGCCATCGGGGCTTCTCTGTTAGGGGGCTTTGATCGGTCGGGGCTCAGGCGCCGAAGACCGTGGACACTATGAACATCATGGACGCGCACGGCTGCGCACGCCGGCGCATACCGGAGATGGAAAGGGTAGCGGCTGCCCTTGGTGTGAGATACGGATTTGGGTACCCTGTTGGACATGAAATCCGTCAAATCCGCCCAATTCGCTGCACTTGGCTTGGTACTTGCCCTTGTTGCACCCGTTGCCACCGCATCCACGCTGCCGGTTCAAGATGACGCACCCAAGAAGCAGGCCCCGCGTGGAGGTAAGTACGCGGAGTTTGAATCCAAGTGCCGGGCCGCCAAGGCCAAGCAGGACGAAGTGTCCGCGCTGATGGAGAAGGTCAAAGGAAATCCGGATGCAACCACCGAGGACGTCCTCAAGTTGCGCGAGATGCAGGGCAAGGTCACGGAGCTCATGTCAGCCGCGGCCAGCTATATGTCACAAGAGCGATTCACCAACGCCGACCGCTTGGAGATGCAGGCGATCATGGATCGCATCTTGCAAGCTCCGCCGGCTGACAAGTCCAAGGGTGCCGGCAAGGACAAGCCTGCATCGTGACCGATCGCGCTCCGCAGGACAGCGCCAGTGGATCCACCGCAGTGAGTGGCTCTCGATTTCGATTCGCGTCCTGGGTGTTGACGCTGGTGGCTGCAGTAGCAATTGTCTGGTTTGTCACTGACCTGCTGCGGCAATGCACCCCGGCGAAAGTAGTAAGCGCGGGCGGCGATGCCGTGGTTGACACGATCCGTGAAGCGCGCGCATCACTCAAGGAAATTGCCGACGTATTGAAGCCAAGCGTAAAGAATGCGCCGCTGGTGGTGCTGCGTGGCGACGACGCAACACCAAAGATTGTGGTCTTCACGCATCTGGCAGACGTATCGGTTGACCTCGTGAGTGACACCATGTTCGGCGACACCTACAGTCGCATCGAAGCAAAGAATTGTCGAGCGCAGTTTGTTGTCCCAGTAGATCGCATGACTGATCAGGATGTCATTTTTATCCCCGGCAAAGAAGGGGAGCCGGCGCGGATTGTTGTGCTCGCGCCTCGGCCGCGCGTCGATGGCGAAATGCTGGCCATTGTGCCTGAGTCAGTCGAATTCACTGAGCGAAACACCGGTCTCCTGTACGCGCGCAGTTGGCTTGGAATGGACAACCGCGACCAATTGGTGCGGCAATTGCGCCCCAAACTTCTTGAGGCAGTCAGTAATCCCGACGTACGCGCCCAGGCAGAAGAGGCCGGTCGGGACTTCTTTGAGAAGCGATTTGCCGAGTGGATCCGGAGTGATTTGAAGGTGGGGCGCGATGTGGTGGTGGACGTCCGGTGGACAGAGTAAGAGTCAGACGCGATCGATTAGAGTGCCGTGATGGCCACCATCAAACTCAAGGACTTCACGGTCAAGCCGGGCAAGAAGGTTTCTCTTTCCGACTGGAAGCCTGATGACGATGGCGGCCTCAGTAAAGCAGACGGCGAAGCGCGCCTTGAGAAAAATCTTGCCGAGGTTGACGAACTGCAGATGAGGTTCTGGGCAAACAAGAGCCGTTCGCTCTTGGTGGTGCTGCAGGGGATCGATACGGCTGGCAAAGATGGCGTGATTCGGAAGGTGATGACCGCGCTCAATCCGCAGGGCGTTACCGTGCATTCGTTCAAGAAGCCCAATGATGTTGAGTTGGCGCACGATTACTTATGGCGCGTACACACCCTGTGCCCAAGCAAGGGTGCGATCAGCGTCTTCAATCGCAGCCATTACGAAGACATCATTGTTGGCCGCGTGCACGGATTTCTGAAACCCAAGGAAATCGAGCAAAGACAGCGGCAAATCAACGACTTTGAGCGCATGCTGGTTGAGGAGGGAACGATCGTCTTAAAGTTCTTCTTGACCATCAGCAATGAAGAGCAACTGGAACGACTGCACGCGCGGCTTGATGACCAGAGCAAGCACTGGAAGTTCTCAATCAACGATGTGAACGAGCGCGCCAAGTGGCCGCAGTACATCGATGCATTTGAAAGCATGCTGTCGACCACATCAACAGAACACGCCCCGTGGATAGTGGTACCGTCAAACCGAAAGTGGTTCCGCAATCTGTTGGTCAGCGAGGCGCTGGTTGGCCAACTGAGTGCTCTGGACATGAAGTGGCCCAAGCCGACCGAAGATCTGAGCAATATCACACTTAAGTGATGCGTCGCCTGGCATCACGCTGCGTGACCCGCCAGGCGATCTCAGAAGGCGCAACTCTTCGGCGTACGTGGGAACGGGATGCAATCACGCACGTTTCCCAGTCCGGTGGCGTAGGCGATGGTTCGCTCAAATCCAAGGCCAAATCCAGCATGTGGGACTGATCCATAGCGGCGCAGATCGCGGTACCACCAATAGGCGGCTGGGTCCAACTTCATTTCAGTGATGCGCGCGTCAAGTACATCAAGTCGCTCTTCGCGCTGGCTGCCACCGACGATTTCACCGATCCCGGGTGCCAAGATGTCCATCGCGGCGACGGTCTTGCCGTCGTCATTCAAGCGCATATAGAAGGCCTTGATGTCCTTCGGATAGTTCATCACCACGACTGGCTTGCCGAACACTTGCTCGGTCAGGTAGCGCTCGTGTTCGCTCTGCATGTCCATGCCCCAGAACGGCGCGTACTCAAACTTATGCCCCCCCGCGGCGGCTTTCTCAACCAGGCGGATCGCTTCGGTGTAATCAATGCGCTCAAACGGCGCGGCGCAGAATTTCTCTAGGCGGGTAATTGCTTCCTTGTCAACGCGCTCAACGAAGAACTTCATGTCGTCGTGCCGCTCGGTCAGCGTGGCAGCGAACATGGCCTTCATCAATCCTTCTGCGCAGTCGGCGTCCATCTTCAAGTCAGCAAATGCCAGTTCTGGTTCAATCATCCAGAACTCCGCCAAGTGCCGGCTGGTATTGGAATTTTCGGCTCGAAAAGTAGGGCCAAACGTGTAGACGCGGCTCAGCGCCAATGCCCAGCATTCCACGTTCAATTGGCCGCTGACGGTGAGGTGACTCTCCTTGCCGAAGAAGTCTTGGCTGAAGTCCACCTTGCCATCGGGAGTGCGTGGCAGGTTGGCGAGGTCAAGCGTGCTGACACGGAACATTTCGCCAGCGCCTTCGCAATCACTTGCAGTGATGATCGGCGTATGAATCCAGAAGAAGCCGTTGTCGCTGAAGTAGCGATGCACCGCCTGCGCCATGGTGTGGCGAATACGCCCCAGTGCGCCGAACGTATTCGTGCGCGAACGCAAGTGCGCTTGCTCGCGTAGGAACTCCATGCTGTGTGCCTTCGGTTGAATTGGATAGGTGTCTGGGTCTTCAACAAACCCGTGCACCTGCAATTTCTCAACCTGCATTTCCACTCCCACGGTTCCATCTTTGCCTTGCACTTGCACCAAGGTGCCCTCGGCTTCAACGCTGCAGCCAGCGGTGAGGCGCATCACTTCAGTGGCGTAATTGGCCAGTGTGTTCGGCACCACCAGTTGCAGCGCGTCAAAGCATGAACCGTCCGACAGGTTCACAAAACTGATACCGGCTTTGGAGTCGCGTCGAGTGCGCACCCATCCCTGAACCACGGCGCGGCGGTTGGCCCACTCAGAAGGGGAGCGACGGATGACTGCGATCGGGGTGCCGGCGTGCATGGGAGCAGCGTAGGAAATAGCGAGCCGCCCTGGCGGGCTGCTGCCAGACTGGCAGCGGGTGTTCTGAGCGGCATCGCTGCGTGGCAACAAGATTGACCCCGGGACGCAATTGGCGTGCCAAAGAGCATTTATTACCGGACTAAAGAATGTAGCGGGAGAAACCTGTCTGGCACGTCTGTTGCATCTCTCCATACTCCTTGCGCATGCGATTTCGACTGCTCCATCCCCAGCCAGCTGACCACACCGCCTTTGGCGGCAGCGGTCATGGCGCAGGTCCAAAGCGTTCGCCGCTCATGAACGTCCTGCTGACTTCGGGTGGCTGGCGTGAAGACGCGTGGACCACCGCTGTTCCGCAGATCCTGGGCGCCCACGGCGTCAACGTTATTCAGGCCCGCTCTGGGATCGAAGCGTCAAACGTGATTCGCAGCGTCACGGTGCACATCGCAGTGGTGGACCTTGCGCTGCCGCTCGATGACAGTTCCATTGGCAGCAGCGAACCCGCTGGTGCGCGCGTCATGCAACTGTTGCGCCGCCTTGATGCACCGCCGCCGGTCGTTGTCGTTCGACCACCGCAGGCGACTCTCCGCGAAGCATCGCGCGGACTGGTGGACGCACTTCTCGACGGCGCTTTCGCTGTTGTCGATCGTCCATGCCACCCAGAACTCATGCTCCGCATCATGCAGCGGATCATGGAACGCCATTTCATCGATCGGGCGGTTGCGGCAGACCGCGCCGCCGCGATCGAACGAGCGGACGCGCGTCGCGCCGCCGGCGGGCAGTAGCCCGCGAATCAGACTCCGTATCCATTCACTCATATCAGGAGATACT
>JBILYM010000185.1:0-4673 GCA_044377725.1 Phycisphaerales bacterium | reverse complement strand
GCGCATACTGGGCAGCGACTTTGCGTCACCTTGATCGTCTGTTCAGCGCGATGAATGGCAATAGTGATCATTGCATTTCCGATTTCCTACTACTTACCAGTTGCCAACGTTGCCGAAAGCAAACACCGTGATACACGCCCCAAACGTCAGCACGTTAAAGATGATGATGGTCGCTACGCCAACGAGTATGGGAATGGTGATCGATCGTGGAACCACGATGAGGAACGGTGCCGAGCGAATCCGTCGCGGCAATCGCTTCATCAGCACAAAGGTTTGCCATCCTGAATTGATAGGACCGACAACAACGATCGAAACCACAATGAGCACCACAAGGGCTATGAAGTTCGGCTCAGGACGATCAGCCATCCACAACGCCACCAACCCAAGCGACCACGCCATCAGCAAAGGCCACCCAAACAGCCACAAGAGGCGCATACGGCCGGGCAGTGGTTGCAGCATTCGCAACTGCACTGGTGTTACCACGCCACATTCTGTGCACGGCGCGCCCTCGGCAACGCGATCGAGGTTGTGGCCACATTCAGCGCAATGCATACTGGTCAGGGTAGCACGCGCCTTATCATTGGACGCATGAGCCAATTGCACACGGTCAATGCGCGCGCGCCTGGGTACCTCACGGCGGGCGGAATCTTGGCGTCGCTGGTAGTGGCTTCCTTGCTTGATTTGGCCACCGCGCAATCACTGAGCCGCACCGACCTTGCACCGTCGCACGCAGTGAAACTGTTTCAGGTGCTCGATATGTATGCGAGCCCAGTGGCGTGCGTCACCTCGTTGCTCACCCTGCTGTGTTGGGCAACGCGTGTACGCAAGTGGTTTCGGCCGATGTTCGATCTGACACTCGCGCTTTCGATGATTGCGCTGCTCGACAATGTTGTTGGCTTGGTGCTGTGCCTCTTTGACAAGCAAGAGAACCCCGCGTTTCTATTGCTCTCGGCGGCATTGGTGTACATTGAAAATATCGCAGTATTTGTTGCGTTCTATTGGCGCTTTGATCACCCGTTTCAACAACGCGTGGCGGATGGCGAACAAACCCATCCGGGAATTCTGTTTCCGCACAGCACCATGCAGATGAAGTCACTGGCAGGATGGCGCCCGGCAGTCATTGACTACGTGTTTCTTTCGTTCAATACTTCAAGCACGTTCGGTCCAACACTACCGGTCCCTTTACGTGGCTCGATACAGCTGGGCATGATGTTGCAAGTAGCGGTAGCAATGACCGTGTTGGTGATGCTCGCGGCGCGTGCGATCGGACTCATTGGGTAAATCACCACGCATGACCGACCGATCCATCCCCAACCCCCGAAATATGCAACGCGTGTCCACGCGAAGATTTCAGTACTTGGCGGCGATCAGCCTGATTCCATGGATCTGCTGTGTAGCGTGCGTGATGTATCGCCCCGTGGTGACTCGTCCACCAACTCTTGGTGATGAGCTCGTATCACTTGATCAGGCTAAAAAAGACGGACTTATCACTCAAGAGGAGTTTGATAAACGCCGCGCGGAAACGATCGCTGCATGGAAGGCGATTGGCAATGCGCCGATTATTTCTGTACCAATTCCGAGCGAGCCAGCGGCGGGCGAGGTGTCCAAGTGACCCGTATCTCTGCGGCCATCCTCTGGCTATTGCTGGGAATCGCCGCATCGACCGGATGTATCCCGATCATTGTCCCAGCCGTTCAACAAGACATCACGACTGGTGAGAAGCTTCGGGCTATTGATCTGGAGCTGAAGCGCGCCACACTTCCAAACTCCAGCGGCGCATATACGGAGGCGAAGTACCAATCACTTTCGGCTGAGCAGTGCAAAGAACTCCGTCGCCGTCTGATTGCCGGGCCGCCGAGCATGTTTGCATACGTGTCCGCGGAAAGTGGAACTACACCAGAGGGTTACTCAGTCTTCAATCCGGGCATGTACGCGCCAGAAGATCGCGAACGGATCGCCCTGAAACGTGCGCTTGATATGGGCGCTGTTACTCAGGCGGAGTTTGATGAACTCACTCTGGAGGTAGGTATTCAGGCGCGGCGTTACTTGGTACGCCATGGCTTCGAGACTGCAATCGTGGCCCTTCATGTTCAGACCGGATATCAGAGTCGCAATTTTGTGGGGGATGACGTGGGTGATCGCAATCGCTGGGTGGGGTATCGGTGGATTCAGATAACACAGGGGCGTTACGGCCTCCCTAAAGTTGGCTTTGACCCGAATTTACCCACGAATGATCCGTCAATGCGAAGTTACGGAAAGTGGGGCGGGACGGCGTTCTATATGGAGCCACACGCGGCGGTGCCACCACCCGCGCCTGCATCGCCCCAGTGATGGCCAATGGGCCAATGTCCAGATATCTCGGCAATAATTGCGGGTTTCAGCGGCTGATTTCAACCATCTTGTCCGCGGCTTCGCAGCAACCATCCCGCCGCGGTGGTCTAGACTGCGAAATCTATGCCCATCACCACCGCCTTTAAGACCGAGATCCCGCGCATTTCGATCCTCGACGAGCATGGGAACTTCGACGAGAAGCTCGGCAAGGGTCTCATCCCTGATGCCGACCTCATCAAGCTCTACGAGGCCATGTTCACGTGTCGTCGCCTTGACGATGTTGCCTTTCGCCTTCAGCGTTCCGGTCGCATGGGTACCTACCCGCAGAACATGGGGCAAGAGGCCACCAGTCTGGGTGCCGCATACGCGCTCGACAAGAAGGATTGGCTGGTCACCTGCTATCGCGAGAACTGCGGTCTGTTCTGGCGCGGCGTTCCGATGGAAGCAATTCTTCTGCACTGGATGGGTGACGAACGCGGCAATGCAATGCCTCGCGAGCACTACGCCACGCCGATCGCTGTTCCGATTGGCACACAGATGCTTCACGCCACTGGTCTTGCCTGGGCGGCCAAGTATCGCGGCGAGAAGCAGATCGCCTGCACGTTCTTTGGCGACGGCGCCACCAGCGAAGGCGACTTCCATGAAGCTGCCAACTTCGCTGCAAACCTTGATATTCCTGTGGTTTTCGTCTGCCAGAACAACTTCTGGGCAATCAGTGTTCCTGGCCGTATTCAATGCAGCGCGCCAACGGTTGCGCAGCGTGGAATTGCCTATGGAATGCCTTGCATGCAAGTAGACGGCAACGACATCTTTGCAACGGTCTATGCAATGCGTGAGGCGATCGAACGCGCGCGTACCGAAGGCAAGCCAACGTTCATTGAGATGGTGACCTATCGCCTCGCCGACCACACCACGGCCGATGATGCGAGCCGTTACCGCGACAAGGCTGAAGTAGATATGTGGCGCGCGCGCGACCCAATGATTCGCGTTCGTAAGCACATGGAGAAACTAAAGCTGTGGGATGACAAGAAGGAAGCCGCACTTCTGGAACGCGCCGAGAAGTTGATTGCCGAGGCTGTGGCGCGCGCCGAAAACATTGCTGCGCCGCACTCTGCTGACTTCTTTAACTCCATGTATCTCGAACTTCCGCCCGACCTTGCGCTGCAACGCGACACCATGCAGACGCATTCGCTTGGCCAAGACCCGAGTCAACTTGCAAACACCGATCACCTGAACCGCGTGACTGAACAAGCGCACTGATCGATTCGCTCAATATCCTGTCAAATCAGGCTGAATTTACTCATAGAGGATCGCACGATGGCAAACCTCAACATGGTCCAGGCAATCAATCTCGCCCTCATCCAAGAGATGGAGAAGGATCCACGCGTCTTGCTTCTTGGCGAGGATGTCGGCGCAAACGGCGGAGTGTTCCGCGTCACCGAAGGCTTGCAGAAGCGCTTCGGTGAGAAGCGCGTGGTCGACACGCCGCTCGCTGAAAGTGGAATCATCGGCACTGCGATCGGCTTGGCGATGGGCGGACTGCGCCCAGTCCCAGAGATTCAGTTCGATGGATTTCTTGGACCGGCCTATGACCAAATCTGCAGTCACGCAGCGCGTATGCGCACCCGCACGCGCGGTGCGTTTCCAGTTCCACTGACGATTCGCATTCCTGTCGGCGGTGGCATTCATGCGCCAGAACTTCACAGTGACTCACCGGAGGCGATCTACGCGCACACGCCTGGCCTAAAGGTAGTGATGCCAAGTTCGCCGTACGACGCCAAGGGCTTGTTGATTGCTTCGATTCGCGATCCAGACCCAGTGATGTTCTTTGAGCCAAAGCGTATTTACCGAGCATTCCGCGAGGAAGTTCCGGAAGACGAGTATGTCTTGCCAATCGGCAAGGCCCGCACGGTGTGCGAGGGCAACGAGCTCACCATCGTTAGTTGGGGCGCGAGCGTTGTGCAGTGCATGCAGGCGATCGAGAAGAGTGGCAAGGACATTGAACTCATTGACCTGCGCACGATTTATCCATTCGATATTGATGCCATCGAAGAGAGTGTGAAGAAGACCGGTCGTTGCGTGGTGGTGCATGAGGCACCACTGACGTGCGGCTTCGGCGCGGAAATTTCAGCACGCATCATGGAGCGCTGCTTCCTTCATCTTGAAGCCCCAGTGCAGCGCGTAAGTGGGTTCGACACGATCATGCCGTACTACAAGCTTGAACTTGATTACATGCCCGATGCATCACGCATTGGTCGTGCAATCGACGACATCATGGCGTACTGACCGAGTAGCAAAGGGAACACCGATGGCCGGAATCAAGCAACCGAGCGACAAGAGCC
>JBILYM010000186.1:0-4673 GCA_044377725.1 Phycisphaerales bacterium | reverse complement strand
GCTCTCGCCAGAGGCGATGGTGCAGGCCACCCGCATTGCTGCTGTGGCGGTTCGTCAAGTGCAGAAGAACGCAAAGTTGCTTGTTGAAATTGGCGATCCGTTTGGTGACATTCCTCCGGATGCGAACGGCGCTATGAACGCCATTCGCTATTTGCGATCGCTGGTTTCTGAGGGGGTCGCGGTGGACATTGTTGGCATCCCGGTGGTTGTTGGCGATGCGGCGCGTGGCAAGGGCACCCGTGATTTGATGCAAATTGCTGCCATGCTGGAACGATTTACCAGTCGCAAGGAAATGCCGCCCGTCGTTGTCACCGCGTGCGGAGCGCCCAGTGAGCCACACCCGGAACCGGGCGCTGGATTCTGGCGTCGTCCATGGGGACCGGAGTCGCAAGGCGCGTGGGCTGGCATGTGTTTCCAAATTGCCATGGCTAATCCCGGCATCCAGGCGGTGGTGTGGGATCGACTGCGCGACGATGCGGGGATTGGCATTAAGAACGGCGGCTTGTTTGCCACTGATGGAACCCCAAAGTCGGCTGCCGAACGAATTGTTGGCTTTCGACGCCGCATTCGCATGCCCCTACCTCCGCTGAGTGCAGACATTGCCCGCTCTGCCGCAGAGGAAAGCTGATGCGCATCGTGAGCGCAATGCGCC
This sequence comes from Phycisphaerales bacterium, assembly GCA_044377725.1. Lineage (GTDB taxonomy): Bacteria > Planctomycetota > Phycisphaerae > Phycisphaerales > SM1A02 > UBA966. The sequence continues at coordinate 4,021 of JBILYM010000186.1, read as the reverse complement.
GCCGCGGCGCGGTGGTAGTGGTGCTCGGATGCTCTCTTACTGCATTATTCAGCGGTGTTTCTGAGTACTTTCGGGCGCCGGGTCCTGCCGTCATCGGGACGGATTTCATCGATATCAATCGCGCCTCGGCAGCAGAACTCTCTTTGCTGCCCGGAGTTGGCCCGGCACTAGCACAGGCCATCGTGGACGATCGGTCAGCTCGTGGTCCGTTTGCCACTACCGCCGATATCGATCGGGTCCGCGGAGTGGGTCCTGCCGCCCTTGCTCGGATCAGCGCGTTCATCTCCGCTCCCGCCTACGCTCCACAGTGATGTCTTCCACCAAGGATGCGTCGCCCACCTGGTTTGGTGGGCTTGTCGCCGCGAGCGCCATTGACCCACTCGTCAGCAATGTCGAGGCGGGCGGGGCATCTTCGTGCCGTGGTGCGGCGGGTAGCAGCACGGTGTTTGTTGCGGCGGCGTTGGCACAGCGCACCAAGCGCACCGTGCTCTTGGTCACCGCGCACATCGATGAAGCCGACGAAGCTGTTTCAGAACTCAACGATCTCTTTGCCGCGGGCGTTGGTCCGGAGCCGGTTCTCCTTCCCGCGCTGGAAAGTTCGCCCGGCGAAGGTGGTTCCGCCCTTGATCTACTTGCCGAGCGATTGACCGTGGTGCGGCGACTCATTGAGGGAAACGTTCCAGGAATTCTGGTAGCGCCGTTTCCGTCACTGATGCAGATGGTGCCGGATGCTGCACTCTTGCCGCGGCTCCTGCGGGTTGCTCGCGCCGGGCAGCGTTGTGCGCCGCGTGAACTTGCCGAGTGGCTTGCCGATGCTGGATATGTACGCACCGAGGCCATCGAGAATCCGTGCGAGTTTGCCGTGCGCGGTGGGCTCATCGATGTCTTTCCACCCGGCGGGGCGCTGCCCGTGCGCCTTGATTTCTTCGGCGATGAACTCGAGCGCATCTTTGAGATTGACCTGATCACCCAAGCGAGTGATCGGCGCATTCCGGAAGCGCAATTGGTTGGCGCCAGCATCTCGTCGGTCCTTGATGACGCTGGAAAGGTATCGATTGCAGAACTGTTGCCTCGGCAAACGGTGTGCATCATTGCGGAATTGTCGGAAGTAGTTGAGCAGGGCCGCGGTTACTGGGAACGAGTGAACGACGGCCAAGGCGTACTGTCGCCGCAGGCGCTCTTCAAGTCATTGGGCGCGCGCTGTCACGCGATGGTTGACATTAACGGATTTAGTTCAACCAATGCCTCCGACCGCGTTGTGGCGTTGCCAGCGATCACGCTGCCTGCCTTCGACGAAGAAGTTGCGCAGGCATTCGCAGAACTTGGCGAATTGTCAGCGCGGGTGCCCACCTCCTTGTGCTGCGATACCGAAGGCGAATTGGCGCGCGCCCGTGAGTTGCTTACTGAGCACGCCGGTTCCGCAAAGTTAGCGACGCTGCGCCAGCACGTGCATCGCGGATTCATTTGGGAAAGCGACCAGCCGTTTGCAGTTGTGCCTCAGCATGAGGTGCTGCACAGGTTTGGAGTGCGCCGTCGCGTGCAACGGGTGGGCGCTGCCACCACTCGTGATGCATTCATGCAGTTTGGTGCGGGCGACTATGTGGTGCACCGTGACCATGGCATTGCGCGCTTCCATGGTCTGCAATTGATTGGCGGTGGGGAAGAAGAGTTCCTCACCTTGGAGTTTGATGGTGGTGCCAAAATCCACGTCCCCGCTTCCAAGATAGACCTGGTCCAGAAGTACATCGGATCCGGTGCAACGCGACCAACCCTGGCAACCATCGGCGGTAAGCGATGGAAAGCGCAGAAGGAACGCGTGCAAGAGGCGGTCCGCGACATGGCGGGCGAAATGTTGCGCATTCAGGCAGCGCGTGAGGCAAGTGCGGGCATTCGCTTTCCGGAAGACACGCCATGGATGCATGAATTTGAAGCAGACTTTGCGTGGACGGAAACGGAAGACCAACTGACGGCGATCGCCGCAGTAAAGCGTGATATGCAATCAGCGCGCCCGATGGACCGATTGATTTGCGGCGACGTTGGATTCGGAAAAACCGAAGTGGCCATTCGCGCCGCGTTCAAGGCGGTGGAGAGCGGGAGACAAGTAGCAGTGCTGGTGCCAACCACCGTGCTTGCCGAGCAGCACGAGCGCACTTTTCGTGATCGATTCCGCGCGTATCCGTTTCGCATTGAGAGCCTATCGCGATTTAAGACTGGTGCCGAGAGCAAAGTGATTTTGGCAGATCTTGCCGCTGGCAAGGTGGATGTAGTGATCGGTACGCACCGCATTCTGAGTCAGGATGTTTCATTTGCAGATCTCGGGTTGGTGATCGTTGATGAAGAACAGCGCTTCGGCGTTGAACACAAGCAGCGCTTGTTGGCCTTTCGATTGGCCGCGGATGTGCTGACACTGAGTGCCACGCCCATCCCGCGCACGCTGCACATGAGTCTCCTTGGTATTCGCGACATCTCAAGCTTGACGACCGCGCCGCTGGACCGTCGCGCCATTGTGACAGAGGTGATTCCCTGGAATCCCCGTCGAATTCAGCAGGCGATTCGACGTGAATTGGCTCGGCAGGGGCAGGTGTTCTTTGTTCATAACCGTGTGAATGACATTGAGAAAGTGGCCGCGGAGGTGCAGGCCATGGTGCCAGATGCGCGCGTCTTGATTGGTCATGGCCAGATGACGCCGTCCGTGCTTGAGGAAGTCATGCTCAAGTTCATGCGTCACGAGGCAGACATTCTGGTGTCAACCACCATCATTGAGAGTGGCATCGATATTCCCATTGCCAACACCATGGTGATCCATGATGCAAACATTTTTGGTCTGGCAGAGTTGCATCAATTGCGCGGTCGTGTTGGTCGCTCCAAGCACCGCGCCTATTGCTACATGACGCTGCCGCAGGATCGTGTCATGACCGAAGACGCCATGAAGCGATTGAAGGCGATTGAGGATTATTCCATGCTCGGCGCTGGATTTCGAATTGCCATGCGCGATTTAGAAATTCGCGGCGCTGGCAATCTCTTGGGCGCGGAGCAAAGCGGGCACATCGCCACGGTCGGATACGAGATGTACTGCCAGCTCTTGGAGCAGGCCGTGGGCGAATTGCGTTCAGAGGATCGTGTGGTGCCCAGCGACACCATGTTGGACATTGGTATCGCCGCCAGCATTCCGCGCGGCTATGTCCCAAGCGACCTGCGACGCATGGAGGCATACCGCCGTATTGCCATGGCGAAGGATCCTGCACAACTCGCCAAGGTGCGCACCGATCTTGAAAGCGCGTACGGCGCGCCACCCGCTGCGGTGCAGACGCTCCTTGGCCTTGCCGATGTTCGCCTCGCTGCCACCATCATGGGTGTACGCAGCGTGGCGCGGCGCGAACAAGATGTGGTGTTCCGCACGGTTGATCCGGGCGCCCTGGAGGCGCGACTGGCCGGAATTCAAGGAACGGTTCGCGTCGTCGGCCAGCCCGACGAGCATGGGGTGGTGGACGTGTACCTGCGTCCTGCCAAGGCATTTCTCACGCCCAAGCCGCTGTTGCAAGTCTTGCGGCGTCGGTTGGTGGGGGACTAGCGAAGGTGAGCAGAGGGATGATCAGGGATTGCGACGGCGTGACTCTGCAGTTTCTCACAACGTCCAAATAATCTTTACGATTGGTCAGGAAATACCGCCCGTTCCCATAGATGTGTCACCGGGCGCGTCCATACTAATTGCAGTTCGGAGAGGCGTCATGCGACGCCTGACGCATGGACGCACTGGGCGAGATGGCTTCGGAGGATCCGAAGTGCAATCGAACCCTGAACCACAGAAGGAGCTACACGATGGCGAATCTCAACAAGGTGATGCTGATTGGAAATCTCACGCGCGATCCGGAACTCAAGCACACGCCCGGCGGCCAGCCGGTGTGCGAGTTTGGATTGGCCGTCAACCGGAAGTACCGCACCAAGGAAGGCGAAGATCGTGAAGAAACCACCTTCGTCGACTGCGAAGCGTGGGGCAAGCAGGCTGAAGTCCTCAAGCAAT
>JBILYM010000184.1:0-4680 GCA_044377725.1 Phycisphaerales bacterium | reverse complement strand
ACGCCATTGCTACTGGGCGTACTGCGCATGCGTATCTCTTCTGTGGAACGCGCGGCGTTGGCAAGACCAGTATGGCGCGCATCTTTGCGCGAGCGTTGAATGCGCGCGGTCAGACGCAAGCGACGGAAATTGGCGAAGCCATCATGCGTGGCGATGACATGGATGTGGTGGAAATTGACGGCGCTTCCAACCGCGGCATCGACGATGCGCGTGATTTGATCGCCGGTGCGGGTATTGCCCCGGCTCGCAGCGCTTACAAGATTTACATCATCGACGAAGTGCACATGCTGACCACGCCGGCGTTCAACGCGCTCCTGAAGACCATGGAGGAGCCGCCGCCGCACGTGAAGTTCATCTTGTGCACCACCGAGGCGCACAAGGTTCCTGCCACTATTCAGAGCCGCTGCCAGCGCTTTGATTTCCGCAATATTTCGGCTGCCAAGATTGCTGGTCATTTGCAGGATGTCTTGCGCAAGGAATCCATTGCAGCCGAGGACGCCGCGGTCATGCAGGTGGCTCGACTGGCGAACGGATCGATGCGCGATGGATTGAGTCTCCTGGATCGACTGGTTGCAGCAAGCACCGATGGACGCATCAGTACGCCGCTTCTTGCGGATGTGCTTGGCATGCCCGATGACTCGGTGGTAGCTGGATTGGTGGCCGCGATCGGCGCCGGTGATGCGCGCGTTTCACTTGAGCGCGCCGCTGCGCTGCTTGAAGGTGGCACCAGCATTGATCAAGCGCTTGAACTCATGGCGGAACGATTCCGCATCGTGATGCTTGCTGCGGTGTGCGGCGCTGACAGCGAACTCTTGGAAGTGGCTGACGAAGCGCGCGCCGAAGCAGCGCGCGATGCCAAGGCATTTGAACCAGCAACGCTGGCGCATCTCATTGCGGTGTGCGATGCGGTGCTGCGTTCTGCCAAGCAGTCCGGTGCGCCACGCACGTTGTTTGATGCAGCAGTGGTGCGCATGGCGCTTGCAGCGCGGTTTGCGCCGGTGGCGGAAGTGGGGGCAGGCACCAGTGCTCGCGCACATGCGCCTGTGCCGGAGTTACCTGTAAAAAAACCGTTGCGCCCCATGTGACGCCTGCAGCGCGGCCGGCTGTTGAGCCGGTACCCGCGCAGGCCGTTGACATTGGGGCGCTGTGGAAGCGCATTCTTGAACTGGCGCAGGCCTCGCCGCGCGACCAGGCCACGGTGGATTCGTTCGTGCCGGTTTCTTGGGTGGACGGTGTACTGTTGGTGAAGTGCGCGCCGGGTACCGGGACGTCGGGAACGGCGATTGCGGACATGCTGGCGTCGCTGGCAACGCGTGCTTGTGGGCGAGTGGCGCGGGTGCGCGTGGATGCGGAAGCTGCCGCACCGCGTCGCATGGAAACTGCGGCCGCACCCAGCCTGCGTGACGACCCGGCGGCGCGGCATCCACTGGTGCTTGAGGTATCCGCGCTGTTTGATGCAACGATCGTCCGTGTGGAGGCTGCAGGTACGCTGCCACCGACGGCGACGGTGGAGGCCACGGAGGCCAACGACCGAGCTGACGAAGCCGACCCCATGGATCACATCACGCACGGAGATCTCGATGTTTGACAAGCTCAAGGCCGCCGCTGGCCTCGCTGGAATGCTCAAGGACCTGCCGCGCATGCAAGAGCGACTGCTGCAGGTGAAGGATGAACTTGGGCGTATTCAATGCGTCGGTCATTCGTCCTGCAGGCGCGTGCGCGCGGTGATGAATGGGCGCATCGAACTCGTTTCGGTGGATATTGATCCGGCCATTGCGAATGCCGCTACCACCCCAGCGCGTGCTGAGTTGCAGACGGCTGTCACTGAAGCCATCAATGACGCCATTCGTCATGCGCGGCGCGAAGCCGCGACGCGGATTTCACAGACCGCCGCAGAGATGGGCATTCCGCTCCCGCCGCAACTTCTGGCGCACCTCTAACGATTGCATTCCTCGATCGGTGCAAGGCACTTCTAACACTGGAAATCACTGACGACCGTGGCTACCGAACGACCCAACTCCGCCTACCCCGAGTGTGTCACACGACTTATTGAGGAATTTGGTCGTTTGCCGGGAATCGGTCGGCGCAGCGCCGAGCGGTTGGCATTCTTCATGCTCAAGAGCCCGGAGGGCGAAGCGCTGAAATTAGCGCACGCCATCACCGACGTGAAGCGAAAGATTCGGCATTGCTCTGTGTGCTGGAACTTGACGGATATCGATCCATGCCCGATCTGTGTGAGTACCGCGCGCGATGCATCCACGATTCTGGTGGTGGAGCAGCCGAAGGATCTGATCAGTCTTGAGCAGACTGGCATGTACCGCGGCGTGTACCACGTGCTGATGGGGCGCATCGATCCGCTTGATGGTGTGGGCGCGGACAGCCTGACCATGAAGGATCTGTTGCGACGCGTGGAGCATCCGGAATCGAACGCGCGCGGGGTAGCGGTGCGCGAAGTCATCCTTGGGATGAACGCCGATATGGAAGGCGAGAGCACTGGTCTACAGATTGCCGCGGCGATGGCGCGGCGCGGTATCAAAGTGACGCGGCTGGCGCGCGGATTGCCCGCCGGCGGTCAGATTGAATACGCCAGCAAGGCCGTCTTGGCGGACGCCATTGCGTGTCGGCAGGAACTCTGACATGCGCTTTGAGCATTCACAGCGTCTGCGTACCGGCCAGCACATGCGGATGGTTCCGCGCCTGATTCAATCGATGGAAGTGCTGCAGATGCCAGTGGCGGAGTTGCAGGAGCGGCTGGCTCAAGAGTTGGAGCGCAATGTTGCCTTGGAAACTGCTGAGCCCGGGTTGGAGTTGGAATCAACGCGTATTGAGCACGAGCGCCCGATCGCTGAGCCCGATGCGTCCGCGGAAGGCTTCGAGCGACTCCGCGAGTTTGAGCGCTCCTATGGCGACATGCTTGATAGCGAGGCGCCACGCGCGCGGCGTACTGACGGTGAGCGCGACGGCAAGATGGATGCGATGGCCAATACGCCAAGCCGCGGTGAGAACCTCGCGGAGCGATTGCTCCATGACTGGCGCTTAGCCGATGTTGCGCAGGAATTGCGCGCACCCGGCACTGCCATCATTGAATCGCTTGATGCTGACGGATTGCTCGATGTTTCGTTTGACGCATTGCGCGCCGCCTACGGCAATGCGGCGTGGAACGATGAAGTGCTTACTCGCGCTTTGCGTGCGGTTCAATCAGCACTTGAACCACCGGGAATCGCTGCGCGTGACGTACGCGAAAGCCTGATGTTGCAGATGGACGCAGCCCTTGCCGAACGCGATGGCGCGGCGTTGTCGGCTGAAGACCGCGCAGCATTTACGGATGCGCGCGTTATCGTTGGCGCGCATTGGATTGACTTTCTGGAGAATCGACTGCCGCGCGTTGAGCAGCGGGCGCAGATGTCCCTGGCGCGCATTCATGCGGCGCGCGACGTTCTGCGCAAGTTGCGTCTTTCTCCCGGACGGGATGTCACTGACACCGATGCGCGCCCAGTGCAGCCGGACGTGGTGATTGAATACGACGCTGATCGCGATCGCTATGTTGCGGCGCTCGCGGACGGCAATCTGCCAGTACTGCGTGTCAGCCCGGTCTATCAACTGATGGCAAAGGACGGCGCGGTGGAGGCGGAGACTCGGGAATTTGTCGGCACCAACGTCAAGGCTGCGGAGTGGCTCATTGAGGCGCTCCATCATCGGAGCAGCACGCTGTTGCGCGTTGTGGAAGAAGTGATCGCTCGACAGCGCCCGTGGTTTGACGAAGGTCCGGAAGCGTTGCGGCGATTGGAAATGTCAGAGGTTGCTTCCATCATTGGTTTGAGCACTGGCACGGTGAGTCGCGCGGTGAGTGGCAAGTGGATGCAGACGCCGCGCGGCATGGTGGAACTGCGCAAGTTCTTCACGGGCGGGGTAGAGACGGCCAACGGTGAGGGTGCAAGTTGGGAAGCGGTGCGGCAGATGGTTCGCGACACAGTGGATGCGGAGGATCGAACGCACCCGCTGTCCGACGAAGCCATCGCCAAGCGCCTTGAGGAGCGCGGGGTGACCATTGCACGACGAACCGTGGTGAAGTACCGGGAGCAATTGGGAATTCCCTCGGCGCGGCATCGAAAGTCCCACGGCGCCTGAGGTTGTGCGCCGGGGTTTCGAGCCGGGGATTCGCGCCGAGGATTCGCGCCCGGGATTCGCGCCGGGGCTTCGGACCGGCCATTCGGGCTGGCGCCGTTCGCGGTGCCCTGCACTACACTTTCCCCATGACCTCCGCAGCAGTCTCTCCGGCCACCGCGCAGCATGGTTCCCACCCACGGAAGATCTGGATGGACGGCCATCTGGTCGATCCTGCCGATGCCAAGATTTCGGTCTATGACCACGGACTGCTCTACGGCGATGGCTGCTTTGAAGGCCTACGCGGCTACGGCGGTCGGATCTTCAAACTTGATTCGCACTTGCGTCGATTGGAAGCAAGCGCGGGGCATATTCGCCTGAAGATTCCCTACTCACGCGCGGAACTTGCCGACGCCACCAGGGCAACCATGCAGGCATGCGGGATGGAAAATTGCTACATCCGTATGGTTGTCACCCGCGGGGTGGGAACGCTTGGTTTGCATCCGTTCAAGTGCCCGCGTCCGGGCGTGATCATTGTGGTTGACACCATTCAGCTGTATCCGCACGAGTTGTACA
>JBILYM010000183.1:0-4684 GCA_044377725.1 Phycisphaerales bacterium | reverse complement strand
GGCCCGTCCAACCCGGTCACTACAAAGTCGGTATCTTCCATTTGTCCCAACAACTCATCCATCCACTCACCCGAGAACACAACTATGAAGACTGCACTCTGCCTCCCCGCCATGATCCTCGCCGGCATTTCGCTCAGCGCACTCCCGATGGGATGTGACTCCGCTTCCAAACTCCCACCTGCTGAGCAGGCCGCCATCCTCAAGGATGACGCACAGGGAACGGTCGAGCGTTGCAAGACGAAGTTCCCTGCAACGGCCAAGGAATTCACCAATGCATACGGCTATGCGGTCTACCCAGAAATCGGCAAGGGCGGCTTGGTCGTCGGCGGCTTCAGGGGCACTGGCCTGGTGTACGAGGGCGGCAAGCTGGTCGCGAACAGCGTGGTCGGCGGCGGAACCATCGGTGCGCAGATCGGCGGACAGTCATACGCGCAAGTCATCTTCTTCAAGGACAAGATGGCCTTCGACCGCTTTAAGCGTGGCGAGACCGCGTTCCAAGCCGGCGCTTCCGCTGTTGCAGCGAACGCTGGTGCAAGCACCGCGATCGACTACAAGAATGGTGTCGCAGTGGTTGCCTTCGGCGCAGAAGGCCTGATGGTTGAAGGCGTGATCGGTGGACAGACCTTCACGTTCGAACCGATCAAGTGATGGACAGCGGGCGCGCTTCGGCGCGGCCCGGTGCACGATCAATGAAACCAAGCACGACCTCGGCCGCCTCGCGGCCGGGGTCGTGTCCTTCAAAGCTCCGGGTGACTGCATCAAGGTCACGGGAGATACGGGCACGGAGCACCACATCATCAAGAAGCGGCTCCAGCGCGCGTGCCACAGGCCCCGCCCCGCCGGCATGCGGAATGAACTCCGGCACAATCTCACGACGCGCGATGATGTTTGGCAGCAACCGATGCGGCGTCAGCAGCACCACCGCACTCCCTGCGGCTTTCACAAACCCGGTTCGATACAGCGCCACCATGGGCTTGCATTGATGTGCCAGGTCAAGACTCACCGTGCCACTGACATTGAGCGCACAATCGCACCACGCGATAGCAGCATCCGGATCATTGCTGGCCACATGCAAGTTGCTCGGCCACGCAGCACCGCGCGCAGCAGCATGCACCAGCGGCACCAACGCATCATTGGCTGCCATGACCAGGCCAACCAGACCGGGGCGCGCATGGGTGACCGCGCGGAACACCTCCAACATGAGCGGCATATTGGCGCGCACTTCGCTACTGCGGCTTCCGGGCAGCAGTAACAATTTCGGCGCGCCCGCGGGAAGTTCCTTGGCACGCAACAGTGCATCTGGACTCACCGGCTCACCAAGCACTGGATGCCCAATGAAGTGTGCGCGTACGCCGCGTGATCGAAACCACTCTTCTTCGAATGGCAGCAGGCAAAGAATTGCATCACTGGTACGCCGCCACTTCCGAATCCGCCACGGCGCCCACGCCCACAGTTGCGGCGCAACCAAATTCACCACGCGCGAACCGCCTGCAGAACCTCGACCATGTTGCTTCATCCACGAGGCAATGTGCCAATTCGCGGCAGGGCTATCGACTGGCACATGCACATCAACTGGATTGACGGCTGCCCACGCACGAATATCCGCAACGATGCGTCGAACCTCAGAAATCTTCTTCAACCCCACCAGCGTCATGGCACCATCACGCGCCGTCTCGCCCGCCATTTCACACCCAGCAGCACGCATCTTGGGGCCGCCCCAACCAACCACGCGAACATCAGGGGACAGCGCGCGCAATGCTCGCACCAACGGCGCGGCATGGGCATCACCTGAGGGCTCGAACGCAGTAACTAGAACGGTTGCCACGTGCGCAGCATAGGAAATGCACTCAGCCTTGATGCGGGCGGGAAGGGACGATGCCCACCAGTACATCCTGGGGAAAGGGGGCACGATGTTTCTGGTTGCGTTGCGGGATCACGATTGCTTGCTGGGTTACGTTGAGGCATCACGCCTGCTTACTGGCCCGCATTCGCCTTACGAGGATGGCCGCTGAGCGCGGCCCTATCCTCTCCGGCGCCTGCGGCCAGGTGAACGGGTTCCAGATCATGGCTTCGAAGCGCCTTTCGTGTTCGAGCCCCCGCAGTGAGCACGGGATCCTCGGTAAGCGGCGTGTGAAACTGAGAAGTCCGGCAGTTGGACGTGCGACTCGTGGGTGCCAACCGGACGAACAGATTCGCCCGAGGCTAAGCGGAACCTTGTGGAGCGCAGCCGTCCGCGTCCGAGGGTCCCGCGCGCAACGGAGGGGGCGGGGGACGTCTCAACTCACACCGACAGCAGGCGTTCGGCAATCTGCAGACCGTTGAGTGCTGCACCCTTGCGGATTTGGTCGCCTGAGACAAACAAGTTCAGACCGAATCCGGGGGCTTGGCTGAGATCGGCGCGAATGCGTCCAATTAGCACCGCGTCGCGACCCGTGGCGTTTACTGGTTCGGGGAATCGGTTTGCAGCGCGATCGTCGACTAACTCAATTCCCGGTGCAGCCGCAAGTACAGCCCGCGCTCTCTCTTCGGTGATGGGTGTTCGGAACGTCAGATTGATTGACTCGCTGTGCGCCCGCAAGACCGGTACGCGTACGCATGTAGCAGTGATTGCAACATCTGGATCACGCCAGATCTTGCGAGTTTCTTCCAGCAACTTTCGCTCTTCCTCATTCTGCCCGTCCGCGCCAATGGCACTGTCATGGCTGAAGAGATTGAAGATGTATTGACGACCAAAGATCGGTGTCTGCAGCGGCCGTCCTGCGGACCAGTCGCCTGCTTGCTGCGCAAGTTCCGCCATCGCTGCTGCACCCGCGCCGCTGGCTGCTTGGTACGTGGAGACAACCATGCGTGCCACACCCGCATGGCGATGCAGCGGTGAAACCGCCATCAACGCAATGATGGTCGAGCAATTTGGAACAGCAATAATTGTTGGCACTCGAATGGCATCAAGTTCAGCACCGTTCACTTCAGGAATCACCAGCGTGTAGCGCTGGTCCATACGAAATGCGCTGGACTTGTCGATCACCCACGCGCCGGATGCAACCGCTTGTGGCGCCCACTCTTTGCTGATGGCGCTACTTGCTGAAAAGAACGCAATGTTCGTTCCCGCGAAGCATCCCGGTGCTAGTGACTCAATGGTTACATCACCCCCGAGCACTCGCAGCGTCTTCCCCGCACTGCGCGCACTGGCAAACACCCGCACACTTCGCGCAGGAAATGAGCGTTCCGCAAGCAGTGCCAGCAATTCCTCGCCGACCGCTCCGGTTGCTCCAACGATTGCAATCGCTGGCTCTGATGGGATTCGTCCCTGAATCACTTGCGACGCTTCGGCTCAATGCCAACTAAGTAGAAGCGCGCCACTTGCGCATCAAAGGCAGTGTGATCCATGCGTTCAAACGTGAAACTGCCTTCCATGGTGCCCCAGTGCGTAAGCAACGGCGCAAAGCTGTGATATTCAAATCGACCGCCCGGGGCAATAGTGGGTTGCTGACCAACCACACCTTCGCCATCCACGTTGCGCACTTCGCCATCACCGTCGACGATCGTCCAGTGCCGCTTGCGCAGAACCACGTTCTCACTTCCATCATTGGAAATCGTCACGTGGTACGCAAAGTTGTATCGACCACCCACCGGATCACTCGTCTCTGGAATGAACTGCGGCGTCACCCGAATGCGGATGCCGTTAGTGACAACTTCGGAACTGAGATTCGTGGTGGTTGCAGAGGAAGAGGACATCGGAAGAAGTATAGGTGGCTCGACAGGCAGATCAAACTGCGGTCAGTACTTCTTTGCTTGCAGTGCGTCCGTGGCCGGCAGGTTTATCAGGCAAGCAGCGCCCGCAGCGCCGCGCCGGGATCCGGCTCGCGCATCAGGCTTTCCCCGACAAGTGCAATGTGAATTTCGTGCTTGGCCAGACGGCGCATGTCGGCGAGCGTCCGAATACCGCTCTCGGCAACCATCACGCGCCGCGTGGGAGCCTCCACCATGTCGGCCACCCGGAGCACATGCCCAAGGTCGGTTTCCATGGTGGCAAGATTTCGGTTGTTGATCCCCAGCAGGCCGTAGCCCGCATGAGGAAATCCCACATGATTGATCACGCGCCACAGGTTGTCCAGGTCATGAACCTCAAGCAGGGTGGTCATTTGCAGCTCGGTAGCCAAAATCTGGAAATCAATGATTTCACGCTCGTGCAGGCACTCGGCGATCAGCAGGATGGCATCAGCGCCCGCTGCGCGGGACTCCCAGATTTGATAGTCGTCAATGATGAAGTCCTTACGCAATACCGGCAGCGGAACAACATCACGGATCGCATGGATGTACGAGAGGTCACCGCCGAAGAATTCATGGTCGGTCAGGCAGCTAATCGCAGCCGCGCCAGCTTCGTAGTAACTTCGTGCAATGGCGACCGGATCGAAATCCTCGCGAATCACCCCGGCGGACGGGCTCTTTCGCTTGACCTCGGCAATGACACGCATGGAATTCGGATGTCGATCGTCCACCACGCTTCGGAAGAAATTGCGCGGACGCCCAAGTTCAGAGATGCGCTCTTGCAATTCGCTCAATGGCACCTTGCGCTTGGCATCGGCCACTTCACGGCGCTTGTGCTCGACGATGTGCTTGAGAACGGGAACCATCGGTGTTGTCGCGTTTACAGCGCTGATCGGTGATGCGGCGATGGCCGCCG
>JBILYM010000227.1:0-4066 GCA_044377725.1 Phycisphaerales bacterium | reverse complement strand
CACCGCGGCAATCAAATTCAGTACGGGCCATTCGCCAGTCAAAGCAGCCGCCACCGCGAAGAGGGTGGACACTATGCACGGCAGCTTTGGCAAGTCCGTTCCCTGGTTTGCAAACAGACCGCGCATCACTAAGAGAACCGCAATCAGGCCAAAGGCAAATATGCCGGTGCCGCAAAATATGGAGGCAGTTGATAGTGCAAGCGCAACTGCTGCCAGAATGATTCGGAGCAAGCCAACAGGTCGAGATGAAACAATGACTGGCGCAAATATTCCACCGGCGGCAAGTGCAGCCACAATGTATGGAACACTTTCGGGCGTCATGAATCAACGTCCTTTCCGCCGCCAAAAAGTACGCACATGCGTCGGTCAAATCTATCAAGCGCGCGTGCAAGCACCATGAACGGATCAAGTATTGAGTCGATCCGATCATCAAGTCGAAGTCGATGAAGTGCCGCGGCATACACGCGCCGCTCAAGAACTGATTGGGGTTGCGCATCCTCTACAGGCACCGCATGCACGCCGATGCGGTGAGCATCATGAATGGCGTTGGGTGCGCGCAGATATTGCCAAACCCGCAACAGCGCGTGCCCACTGATGTGAACAAGTGCGAGCGTGGTAAATCCAAGTGAAATCTCCGCAAGAATGAGACCGACCTGGCACAGCGTTGCATGCGCCAACGCACCCTTTGCGTCCGGATCTGTGCGCGCCACCGCTGCCGCGTAGATAGCCGTACTGATCCCAACGACTGCGCCAACCACTTGAATGACTGGTGAAGCGCTGATGATTGGCGATATGCGCAACATTAAAAACAGCCCGGCGTGGAGTGAAATCCCTCCATAAAACAGCGCACTTGTGGGAGTTGGTCCCTCCATTGCCCTGGGCAACCAACCAGAAAATGGCAACTGCGCGGACTTACCCATCACTGAAAGTAAGAACAGCATCCCGATGGTGGTGGATTCCCACAGTGGTAAATCGATGGAGCCATCCAGCGCATTGATAGTTGTAGAGCCGAGAACTTCATGGACACACACCATTGCCATGAGGAATCCGGCGTCGCAGAGTCGGTATGTTGCGAATGCGCGCAGTGATGAGCGCACCGGCTCAGCTCGTTCGTGAAAGAAGCCAATGAACAGCGCTGAGCCAATGCCAATCAATTCCCAACCTGCAAAGAAGATGTCAAGTGCGCCTGCCAGGGCGACCAACTGTGCACCGGTGGCGAATCCACCAAGAACAATGAAGAATCGGAAGTAACCGGCCTCTCGATGCATATAGGTACGTGAGAAGCGAGCTACCAATAGCGTGAGAAACGCGCACAACAGTGAGAAGACAATTCCCTTGGAGTCGACCAGAAGCACCGCTGGAATGCGGTATGTCCCAAGCTCTAAGAGCGCTCCGTAATCAACAACTGCTGAAGGCGCTGCGCCAAATACTCCCGTGGCGCAAACTGCAACGCTTGCGCTGAGTACAAGGGAGATTGTCAACGCAATTTCCAGTATGCGTGTTGCTATGCGCTCGCTGGGGTAGCGGGAACTCGCCATGATGAGAAGACCCACTATGGCAGAGGCCGCTATTGGCAAGAGAATCAACACGGGTAACGCGATGCGCTGTATGGCATCAAGATCAGTATGCGTCATGCCGTTGCCTTCGCGAGTGGCCGGAGATCGAGTCCGTCAAGAACCAATGCTGGCGAAACATATTCCCGCGATGAGCCATGCCATTCGACTGAGCGGTTAACAGATTGCAGCGGTGTGTTGTCGATGCGGCAGTCGTGGAATGCGCCGTTATGGAAACGCTGCATATGCCCAGTGGTTGGGTCAAGAGACACCAATTGAACCCACTCGTTCACCACCAATTCCCGAACTTCTGCTTGGCGGCCTGCAATCTCCAACAGAGCCGCGGGTGTGGCTTCGACCACAAGTAGCAGCCGCATTGGCTCATGGATTTCCACCATTTGCAATGGAAGTCCGGTGCGCAAGTCACCGCGGTGGCCGTTGCTGACTCCAAGTAATCCAGTGACATTGTGTGGCAGCTTTGTGCCACAACCAAATCGGTCAAGATCCACGGAGGAAAAGTAATACTCCAAGCTGATACCTGCACCAACCGGACCAACTGCCGCAAGAATGCGTTCAAGAATGGAATTGGTTGGATCAGTGGTTGGGTCGTAACTCACCAAGAAGGCGCGGCGATCAAGGTGTAGACCGCGCGTGATGGAACGCCGTCCGACAAATGCGCAAGCGTTCGTACAGTGGCCATATTCCGGACGAGGTTGTGCAAGATGGGCGGCGCGTTCTTCTACATGGCGGAGTGCGTCATCTGGCGAAAGTCCAAGTGGCGCGCTTTCAAATCGACGGACTCGTTCAAGGGCGCTGTGACGGCGAGCGATTTCAAGGGCTCGCCATGCGTCAGCAAAGGGGGCCTCGCTGGCCGATGGCAACTCTTCTAAATCAAAACACTGCACTGCATCATTTGCTGTGTCGTGAAGTGCGCCAACAAACCACGTGTCAGAGGGAATGTCAATTCCAATTGCTCGCAGCGATTCACGTACATCGTTCCGATTTGCAAGATCGGCAAAGAGCCGCGCATTTGCGCCACCGCGTCGACCACCACAGGCGCCGCAGTCGTGAGCAGACTCGTGCGGATTATTCAGGCTGGTGGAGCCATGCCCAAGCACCAGAATAATTTTCGAAAAGTTTCCAACAATCCCAATAGATCGCAACATGCCAGCAACTCGATCCGTGGCCTCTTGCAGTGAGAAGCCCATGGGTTTTCCTGTTCGCGAAAGTGGCGCCGACGGTTCTTGTCGTATTCCACCAAGGCGGGTGTCTGGCCGAGGTGCCAAGTGTGTTTCGATTCGATCGCGAATATCAAGCGACGTGCGAGGCGCCAACACTCGCAGCACAGCTGCGATACCAGCAATCGGACCAAGTAGTAGTGAAAGACCAGCTCCACCCGTCAGTGTTCGTGACCAAGACGCCGCCGCACGTTCGATGCCATGCCACTGATCGCGCAGAACAGCGCGGCGCTCATGCCAACTGAGTTGCGTAAGGACCGGTTGCTCGTGAACTTCGTGCGCGGGTACGACAACAACGGGGCAGTGCGCCGCTGGCTCATGGTCGTATAGACCGACATAATCAATGGCCATGCCAAAGAATCCAGCGGCGCCGAAGGTGACAAACGCAGAATCTTGTTCCTCAAGCGCACGGCGAATAGATTCTTCGCGCTCATCAATACAGAAAATATATTGAGCACGTGCGCGTTGAACGAGTGCCGGTAACTCCATGCGGCGTCTATGCGCGACTGCTCCAAGAATGGCGCGGCGGTATCGACTTTCGTACGCCTCAAGCCACACCTGACCGCGCGCGCCATTATGAAAGATGGACGTCTCGTGCCAAAGTGTGGCAAGAGATTCATCATTCATTTCACGCACCTGCTCTGGTTTCGCTCCGGCGACACGCGCCAGATTCCATAGTAAAAATGCACTTGAAGCAGTGGCAATTGGTTCAGGTAGCGGAATGTGCTTGGGCAATAATTTCCAAGAAGTTGGGAGCAGCGCTTCACATGCCGATCGCTCCGCCGCATGGCGATCAAAGACCATTCGTACGGCGATGAATTCAGCTAAAGAGATCGGGCAGTGTGCACGATTCTCTGCTGGATTCCGCTCAAGGCGAGAGAACATTCCCGCCCATCCAGGGAGGGCGAGCGCGGTGGCAATCACATACTCCTTGCGTTCATCTTCAGTGACACCAAGCGCGTCAAGTGCGGCGGTAATGACGATCTTTGCAGGTGTTCTTTCAATGGCGATTCGGCGGAAGTCATCCTCCGCACCACGGCAAAGACGAGGAACGGAAGCGCCCGATGCAAAGAGCAGCGATACCGCCCTCAAGAAACCTTCAGAGCGGTTGGGGAGTGCGATACCGGCTTGCCCTTGATCTAAAAAACTTGAACAGAGCGCGGTGAGCTCATGCGTCACTGCAATGTCTGGATCTCGCGCACCGCAAGCGATCAATGCGTCACGATGCCGAAGCGGTGGGGGCGCGTTCTTGGTTGTCGGAAGCGGCCCGCGTGC
>JBILYM010000028.1:0-13815 GCA_044377725.1 Phycisphaerales bacterium | reverse complement strand
GGCTTACGGCCGCGCGCGGCCTCGGCTTGCACTTTGCGTTCTTGCGCAGCGCGCCGTTCACGTTCGCGATCGCGGACCGACTGCAGGAGGCGATCGGCCTGATCCTTGGTCATTTGACCATCCTTTGCCTGTCCGGGCTCGCCGGGCTGTGGCTGCTCGGGAGGCTGCTGGTCATCCGGGGACCTTCCGTCCTTGTTCGGCTGTTCCTTTGGATCTTGCTTGTCCTCTTTGTCCTTGTCCTTCTTGTCCTGGTCGCCCTTGTCTTTCTTATCTTCCTGATCCTTTTTGTCGCCTTGATCTTGCTTGTCGCTCTGATCTTTCTTGTCGCTCTGATCTTGCTTATCGCTTTGATTCTTCTTGTCGCTCTGATCTTGTTTATCGCTTTGATCCTGCTTATCGCACTGATCTTGCTTGTCGTCCTGTTTCTGCTTTTCGTCCTGCTGCTTCTTCAGTTCCTCCAAGGCGCGAACGAGGCGCAGGCTTTGCTCAGCATTGGCGCGTGACTCTAGATCATTGGGGTCCGCGTAGGCCGCATCCTTAAAGCCACCAAGACTCTTATTGGCGTCCGCAATTGCTTGCTTGAGAGCCTCCGGATCGATCGCCGCCTCTTGGCCTTCCTTGGGCTCGGTATCCGTTGCAGCGCGTTGCGTTTCCAGCATGCGTTGCGCCGCTTCTGCCTGTGATCTGGTAGCGCTGTAGAAACTCGCAGCACGGTTGTACAGGCTTGAGGCGCTCAATGCAGCGTCCGTACGTTCACCGTTGGATGCTGAAGTACTCGCGCGCGCGAAGGCCTTTGCTGCATCCTGAAATTTGCCTGCCTTGTACAGAGCTACACCCAAGTTGTAAGCCGCGTCGGCGGCATCCGGCCGTGCTGCAAGCGCGGCTTCATAGGAAGTGGCGGCGCCCGCAAAGTCACCGCTCTGGAGCGCTACCTCGCCAGCGCGAGCAGCGGTGCGAAAGTCGACCGGCTCCGCGGCGCGCTCGGGCGCAGCCGACCGTGCAGGAGACTTGGCGGCAACCGGCCCGCTTGGTGGACGTTGTGCGGAATTCGCTTGAGCGCTCACCGGTACGGTGATGCTTGCAGCGAGCAGAAGTGCGATGGACGTGTTTCGATTCATTGCGGAATGCCTTCCGCCTTCGGTGCGCGGCGTGCAGGAATCATGCTGCCAACCAAGAGAACGATAAACGCCAGGCCAGCAAACCATTGAAAGCGCGGCGTGCGCCGCGTCACGGTTGCGTCCTCAAACTCCTTGCGCTCCAGTGCGCCCACCGTTTGCGCATAGGCACGCGCCATGTCAACGCGACCAGTACCGGCTGGAATGAACGCGCCACCGCCTGCCAGGGCCGTTTCGCGCAGGACGCGTTCGTCCAACTTGGTCCAGACTTCTTGGCCATCGAACACCAAGTACCGCACCCCATCCTTGCCACGCGACTCCGGAATGCGCGCGCCTTCACGCGAGTCACCAATGCCAATCGCATAGACGTGGACACCGTCCTTCTCCAACACCTCCTTGGCAGTTGCCACTGGATCAGCATCACCATCGTCAAGATCTTCGCCGTCAGAGATGATGATGATGGCACGGCTGCCTGCCGATGCCGGCGGGAAACTGGCGGCCGCCAGGGCGATCGCATTTGCCAATGCAGTGCCACCGCGCGCACCCGAGAGCGGCACCAGTTCCGCCAGCGTGGTGCGGAACGCGCCGTAATTCAGTGTGAGCGGGACGCGCATGGCAGCAGTGCCCGCAAACTCAATGAGACCGATTCGATCCCCGCCCAACGACTCAACGGTTTCCTCCACAAACTGGCGGGCGCGTGAAAGGCGATCAGGCGTTGCATCTTGCGCGGTCATGGAGCGGCTCACGTCCATCACAAAGAAGACGTCAGCGCCGCGTCGCTTCACCTCCTCCACTTGCGCACCCCACCGTGGATCCATCAGCGCCGGAACGAGCACGGCCAATGCCGCCACCGTGAGCAGCGCGCGCAGAAATGGGCGCGCCGAATTCGCACGGGGAGCGATGGTCCGCAGGAGCGGTACATCGGCGAACGCAGCCATCGCGCGCGCGCGACCACGGGTTCTGATCAACACCAGAGCAAGCAGAGCCAATACCGCCCACAGCCAGTTGAGCGCAGCTGGATTGGCGAATGTGAAGTCCATGGGATTCATGGCAACATCCTCCACCGTGTCTGCGCAAGGAGTAGTTCCGCCGCGATCAAGAAGAACGCAATCAACAGCAACGGCGCGATCCGTACTCCAGCAATGTCAGAACCTTCAACAGCAAGGTCGCGATACTGCAAGTAGCGGCGTTGTTCCGTGGTGGTCTTTTCAAGTCGATTGATGGTTTCGTAAATCGACTCCAAGCTGTTGGAATCCGTCGCACGGAAGTACTGGCCGCCGGTGAGTGACGCCATCTCTCTCAAGAGTTTCTCATCGATGTTCACCGGCACTGGTACCAGCCGAGTGCCACCGAACGGCGTTTGCATGGGGTAGGGCGCCTCGCCGATCGTGCCCATTCCAACGGTGTACAGGGTGATTCCGTACGTCTTACAAATCTCAGCAGCAGTGGTGGGTGCAATGTCACCGGCGTTGTTTTCACCGTCTGTCAGCAAGATGATCACCTTGCTCTTCGGCTTGGGAAGGTCGCCGCCGCGCTCGGTGGCATCGCGGAGACGCTCTGCAGCCAGCGCGACCGCTTCACCGATGGCGGTGCCGTCTTCGCCGCGATTGCCAGCCACGGCAACATCATCAAGCACCTGCACCAGGTAATCATGATCAAGTGTCAGCGGGCACAGGCTGTCCGCGTAGCGGGCGAACGCAATAAGCCCAATCAGGTCGCCCGGGCGACCATCAAGTCCACCGCCGCCAAGAATGAACTTCCCCGCCACTTCTTTGAGTGCGGTCAATCGGTCCGCGCGCTGGCCATCCTTCTGGAAGTCCATCGCCAGCATGGAGCTTGATCGATCCACCACTATCTCAATGGCTACGCCTTCAACGTACACACGCGTCTGCTCGTTGGCCTTGATGGGTCGAGCCATGCAAACCGCCAGCGTTGCCAGTGCTGCCATTCGGAGCACCAGTGGCAACCACCACGTGCGTGAAACAAATGTTGCGCCCGCTGCACGCAACGGCGCCACCGAAGGGAAGCCGATGGTTGCACGCCAACGTGGACGCGCAACAGCAATCCAAGCGAGCGGCACCGCCAATAGCAAGAGAAGCCACCACACGCTGCTCTCATGGAATCCGTTCATGGTTCCACCTCGCTTGGTGGCGGAGCGGTCCGCTCCACAAATCCACGCATGGCGGTAAGCGCGTGTGCGCAGGTGTCGGATGCGGGGCGCGCGGCGGCAAATTTCACCATATCCGCGCTGCGTAAGAATGCGCCGAGTGTTCGTTCATTGTCACCAGCAAGATCAGGATGGTGTGCCGCTTGGCTCAAGAACTCCTGCGTGGTCTGATCGGGCGCTGCAATCTGATAGCGCTGCTCCACGTAGGTGCGAACCACATCCGAGAGCCGCACAAAGAATCCTTCTACATCGCCGCGCTCGGGAAGCCGTTGCGATTCCAAGAGGTCAAACTCGCGTCGCGCCCATTCGCCCGGCGCTACCAGAGCCACCACAGGCTGCTGCGTTGGGCGGCGCATGAGCCACCACACGAACGCCCCCGCAGCCACGGTTGCGCCGGCAGCAATGGCCCACCACCACCACGCGCGCGTGTCAATCTCCACGGGGCCGCGGATCTCCGATGCAAGTTCAGTCAGCGGAAGGTCGGTACCAATGAGCGACGTCAGTGTGACGCTTACCGCTGGAACCGTTGCGGTGGTCTTTGTTCCGTCAGCACTGGTCATCGAAACGGTGATCGCAGGAATCTCAAGTGGGCCGGCCTCCCATGCCACCAGTTCTACAACCATGCCTGCTTTGCTCGCGCTTGCTGGTTGGCTGCGCGACGGTCGCACATCAAATTGCCCGAAAGTGCCGCCAATTTCCGGAAGTTGCAGTGACATTCCCTCTGGCGCGGTGGCAACGATCTGCATGGTGATGGGTGCGCCTGTTTGCCACTGTTGCGCATCAACCGTTCGGACCACGCTGAGTTGGCCCTCTTTGACTTCCTGCCGCACAGGTGATTGCGCAGGTGCCCGCTCCGTAGCGCGGCCGGTCGCGCGTGGAGCAACAGCCGGATCTTGGGCGAACGCCGCTCCGATCAAGCCAAACGTCGCTCCGCTCAAGCCGAGCACCATGCTGACCACGATCGCACGCGAGTTCTTCATCGGGCCCTCCGTGCCTCGCGGCGGCGGAAGAACGTAGTGAGTGGCGCAACAAAGTCTCCACCAGTCTCCACGCGGATGGCCTCCGAGCGCAGCTTGCGAAGCGTTTCATCCAAGAGTGATCCATCCGCCGCAGCCAGTTGCGCAAATCGATTGCGCACCGCCTTGGATCCAAGGTCCACCACAATGCATTCGCCAGTTTCTTCGTCCATGAATTCAGCAAGACCAAGTGCCGGCATCGCATGTTCACGGCGATCACGAATCAGAACCGGAATCACATCATGCTTCATGCGCGCGATGCGCAGCGCGTCTTCCCATGGCTCACCGCCTTTGGCCGAGACAGTATTGGAACGCCAATCGCTCACCACAAAGAGCACCGAGCGCCGACTCAACATGCGAGTGGCCTCAGCAATGGCGCCGCCGATGTCCGTGCCCCGGCTACTTGGCTCAAATCCCAAGAGATCACGCACGATCCGCAATACATGACGCGAACCCTTGCGCGGCGGAACAACGCGCTCCACACGGTCAGTAAAGCACACAAGGCCCACGCGATCGTTGGATCGAATGGCACTAAACGCGATCGTGGCAGCAATTTCCGCCGCTAACTCGCGCTTGAGTTGCGCATGCGTTCCAAATGAAAGCGAACCACTGAGATCAACCGCCAGCATGACGGTGAGCTCTCGCTCTTCGCGGAACAGTTTGACGTGCGGAAAGCCGGTGCGCGCACTCACATTCCAATCAATCGAACGAACGTCGTCGCCGTACTGGTACGGGCGGACTTCTTCGAATTCCATTCCGCGTCCCTTGAAAGCGGAACGGAATTGGCCAGCCATCACGTCACTCACCAGGTGTGACGTGCGGATTTCGATGCGGCGAACCTTGCGAAGCAATTCAGACGTCTGCATGGCACTGATCAGGGAACGGGGACATGCTCAAGCAACGCGCGCACCACATCATCCGATGACTTCTCCAACGCTTCGGCTTCATAGCTCAGCCCCAAGCGATGGCGGAGCACTGCATGCGCCACATCCTTGACATCTTGTGGAACTACAAATCCGCGGCCGTCCAAGAATGCCTTGGCGCGCGCCGCCTGTGCAAGTGCCAGCGTTGCGCGCGGCGATGCGCCGTATTGCAGCAAGTCTTTCACGGGCACTTTATAAGCGGCGGGATCACGGCTCGCTACCACCAAGGACACGATGTAGTCCTTGATGCTGTCGTCCACAAAGATCTCATCAACAACCGCACGCGCCGCGCGAATCTCTTCCGGCTGCATGACTGGCTTCACAGAAATCTTTCCAGTGGTACGCGACATGCGATCAAGAATCTGTCGCTCCTCTGTACGCGTTGGATAGGTGATCACAATCTTCAGCAGGAAGCGATCCACCTGCGCCTCGGGAAGCGGGTACGTGCCTTCCTGTTCAATTGGATTTTGCGTCGCCAGCACCAAGAATGGATCGTCCATCTTGAATGTCTCACCGCCGATGGTCACTTGTCGTTCCTGCATCGCTTCAAGCAGCGCGCTCTGCACCTTGGCGGGCGCGCGGTTGATTTCATCTGCCAGCACAATGTTGGCAAACACTGGACCCTTTTTCACGCTGAATTCATGCGTGGCTGGGCTGTACACCATGGTTCCAATCAAGTCCGAAGGCAACAAATCCGGCGTGAACTGGATGCGATGAAACGACGTGCGAATGGCGGCCGCAAGTGTTGCCACTGCGGTGGTCTTTGCAAGTCCCGGTACGCCTTCAATGAGAATGTGACCATTGCAAAGCAGCCCGATGATCAATCCTTCGAGCAACTCATGCTGCCCGACAATGACTTGCTGTAACTCTTGCTTCAGGAGTGCGAAGGGCGGATGTGCCGCCTTGACCTTCTGCTCGATGGCGCCGATATCGTGTTGGGTGATCGTGGTCATAGTGTTCTTCGTTTGCGGTCAGTCAGAGTGAGTGTTGAGAGGATCAGGATATTCGCTCACCACCCGTAGGCGTGAACGATGGCCTGTGTGCCAGCGCGTGCATAACCAGCCTCCGCAAGCGCCCGATAGGTGCGCTCAGCGGCGGTGGCACAGGGCAGGTCCAGGCCCAAGGCACGCGCTTCATCGAGCGCGATACGAAGGTCCTTCAGGAAGTGTTCGATGAAAAATCCGGGTGCGAAGTCAGATTTCAGAATTCGTGGCGCCAAGTTGTTCAGCGACCAGCTTGCCGCGGCCCCGCCTCCCACCGACTGCAGCACCGTCTCCGGATTCAAACCCGCCTTCTTGGCGTAGGAAAGGGCCTCCGCCATGCCGAGCATCGTTCCGGCGATCAGCAATTGGTTGACCATCTTGGTGTGCTGGCCAGATCCGGCGGGGCCCTGCAGCACCACCGTCTTGCCCAACAGGTCTAGAACCGGTCGCGCGGCCTGAAACGCCGCTTCCGTCCCGCCGCACATGATGGAAAGCGTGGCATTCCGGGCGCCGACATCGCCGCCCGAGACGGGGGCGTCGATCGTGCGCGTTCCCAGCGTGGCGCCGCGTTCGGCAATCCGCTGGGCCAGGGCGGGGCTGCTGGTGGTGAAATCAATCAAGAGAGCAGGGGCTTTCGCCGCGCTGAGCGTTCCCTGTGGCCCCAGGTGCGTCGCTTCAACATCCTCTGGGTAGCCCACCATGGAGCAGACGATCGCTGCCTGCTCAGCGACCTGCAGTGGCGATTCCGCCCAGTGCGCGCCTGCTGCAAGCAGCGGCTCTGCCCGCTCTCGCGTGCGCGTATGGATGATCAGCGGGTGACCCGCTGTCATCAGATGCCTTGCCATGGAGACCCCCATGACGCCCGTTCCGATCCAGCCGATGGTTGCCTGTGCCATGCCACAAGCCTAGCCGCGCGCCGGCTTGCAGGTGCCGATAAGCACGAATGACTTTCCTGCTTGCGACATCGGCGGGGTCCGCTACACTACTCGGCTCGGCGCAGCCTGTCTGCGCGAGGAGAACACTATGTCGAACACCGCCACGACCCCAACCGTCCAGTTCACCATCACCGCAATTCCAGCCGAGCACCGTCGCCAGCAGACGCTGCTTCGTCTCATGCGCATGAACCCCGGCGTGCAGGGAGCTTTGAGCCGCCTCAAGCGCGAGCGCCTTCGCAGCGGCAATCGCCGAACCGCGCGCGCTGGTCGTATCTGGCTTGCTCGCGAAGAGTGCACCCGCGTTGTGTTTGTTGAAAAAGGTGCCACCTTCACGCTACGTATGACGCCGCAGATCGCTGCCGATGTCAAGAGTGTTGAGAAGTACCTCGAAGCAAAGGCGGGTTGAGCGCCGTCATTGGCGCTCCCATCATGCTGCAGATCTTCACAGCACTGTGTGCGGGACTCGGACTCTCTGCGGCCTGCGGGCTGAGAGTGTTCCTACCCCTGTTCGTTGTATCGATCGCCGTCCGTGCCGACATGCTGGTGGTCGGGCCATCGTTTGAGTGGCTTGGCGCTACCCCAGCGATTGTGCTCTTTGGCACTGCAACCGTTGTTGAAATTGTTGGATTCTTGGTTCCATGGGTTGATCATGCACTCGACCTGCTTGCTGCACCGCTGGCGGCGATCGCAGGTGCAGTGCTGATGACAAGTCAGCTTGACGTCATGATCCCCGGCGACGTTTCAAGTGCGCTGCAAGCCACACCGCTTCTTCATCCGGCGGTTACGTGGTCGCTCGGAATCATTGTGGGTGCGACGGCCGCATCGGGTGTCGAGGCAGCTTCGATTGCCGGTCGCGTATCGAGTTCAGTGCTCACCATTGGTTGGCTCAATCCGATCTATGGAATGGCTGAAACAGTGCTGGCAATGATTGTCACCTTGCTCTCTGTTTGGCTTCCGATCCTTGCAGGCGGCATGGTTCTCCTGCTGCTACCGATTGTTCTCTTTGCGGTCTGGCGCATTCTGGCGTGGCGCAGTAAGCAGCGTCGTGCGCATGAGCAGAAGTTGCAGCAGGCTCGCGAACGAATCGCGTCCTCAATTTCTCACCATGCTGACCGAATGGGAGCCGCCGCTGGTGGGCCTCCGGCTGCTTCGGCATGAATTCGTGCATGCCTGCGCATGAACTGCGCATGAACTGCGTATAGGCTGCGAATAGACCGTGCAACTCACATGTCAGACTTCAGCGCACTCTGCCGCGACTTCTGCATCAATCAGAAGCTTGCACTCAAGATGGACTTGCCCGCCGCGCGCGAGCCAGTCCTTGACCTCTTTGGTCGCCTGCGCAAAGAGATGCCCCGCCTATCAAGTCTGCACCGCTATCCCGATGGCGAGGTAGCCCTTGAGTCTGGCGAAGACGATCAAGATTTCCTTTGGATCGGTATGCGCCAGACCTCGTTGAAGAGTGGATGGGTCAACCCCAAGACACTGGAAGACGCGTACCGGATGCATCGCACCGTGCTTGAAGTGGCGCCGTACTTTCTCTCCATCAGTCCACTGGATGTTGATCACTTGGAGTTGGTGTACGCCTTTGACTTTGAGTGTGAAGGCAACCGGGACGAAGTGGTCTTGGACGCGTTACTGGGCGGATCTGCGTTGGGAGAGTTTGCGGAGATCGCCACCGACAACGTCCTGGATGCGCAGCCGTTCCTGGCCATCGCACTCTCCGATGCTCCCGACATGCATGTCTACCTGGAAGTCAAGACGCGTCTCCCGCGCGGCGGGGAACCGTCCGCCGGCCGTGATGGGCTTGAGCCATTGAGCGTCATGCTCACGGTTCGGCGCACTGGACCGGTGAAGTCGCTTGATGATTTGCCAACCATTCTTGCCGCATTGGCAGGTCATGGCGAACGGCTTGTTGAGCAGCGTCTCATTCCGCGCATTCTGATGCCGTTGAGTGAGCGTATCGGTCGCCACTAAGTTGACTGACCCGCCGGACTCAACTGACTCACCTATCTATCCGTCCCGCGCCCCGACGCACTGGTCATGCGGACGCGGTGATCCACTGCAGCAACCTCTGCGTGTCACTCAAGTCATGGACCGCTAGGTCTGCACCCGCTGCACGCAGCGAATCAATATCAAAGTGCCCAGTAGCAACCGCAATCACCCGCGCGCCCGAAGCGTGCGCACAGTCGACATCTGCCGGCGTGTCACCAATGATGATGACGTCCCGGGGAGCCACTGGTCGCCCGTGGTGCTCGGCGTAGCGGCGCATGGCAACCGGCACCAAGCTGCGGCGATCCGGGCCATCATCGCCCCATGCATTCACGATGAAATGCTCGGGGTCGATCCCCGCGTGGCGCACCTTGAGGTTGCCGGTGAATTCATAGTTTCCAGTGAGGAGCCCGATGGTCAGACCATCAACGGCACGCGTTGCATCAACCAATTCCTTGGCGCCACGGAAACACTCCACGGTGTTGTTGTCAGCGAGGCGGCGTTCGAGGTGTTCGCCGTAACTTCGCTTGAACACTGCATGCGAGGCATCGTCGGTCGGATAGCCGTGCACCTTGGCTAAGTCGCGCCAGATCAGCGTGTCCAATCGACCGTGAATCTCAATCCGCGAAAAGTCCGGAATAATCCCGTGTAGATCGCGCAGCGTGGTGGTCATGGCATGCACCCCCGCACTGAGCGAATGCAGCATGGTGCCGTCGATATCAAAGAGGACGAGCATTGGTAGTCGGATGGCGGTCAGGCAACCGCAGCGCAAACTTTGCGAGCGGCATCGGCCAAATCGGTCGCCGATTGCATGGTGGGAAGTTCAGCGCGAGCAGCGTCCAAGATCATGCGCGCCTCGGCAACATTGGTCCCCTCAAGACGCACCACCAGCGGCACCTTGAAGCCAACATTCTTTGCTGCAGCAACGATGGCGCGTGCAACGCGGTCGCACTGCATGATGCCGCCGAAGATATTCACCAACACGCCCTTGACGGCAGCATCGGAGAGGATGATTCGGAATGCTTCGGTAATCGCTTCTTCCGTAGCTCCGCCGCCGACGTCCAGGAAGTTGGCGGGGTCGCCGCCGTGCAGCTTGATGATGTCCATGGTGCTCATGGCCAGACCAGCGCCATTGACCAGGCAGCCAATGTTGCCGTCCAGAGCCACGAAATTCAGTTCAAACTCACGAGCGCGCATCTCCGATGCGTTCTCCTCCGTGGGGTCGAACATCGCGCGCAGATCTGGGTGGCGGAACACGGCGTTGTCGTCAAAGTTGAACTTGGCATCAATGGCAATGACTTGCCCATCGGGATGCGCCGCGCTTGCAGGGGTGACCACCAGCGGATTGATTTCAGCCAGCGTTGCATCCTTGGCAAGGTAGAGCGCCGCAAGTTTCATCATGGCATCAGCGGCCTGCGCCACCTGCTTGCCGCGGAAACCCAAATTGAAGGCAGTCTCGCGCGCTTGGAATGCAGCAAGTCCCGTCAGCGGATCCAGGGCCACCTTGATGATGGCGTCGGGGCGAGTCTCAGCGATGTGTTCAATCTCCACGCCGCCCTCGGCGCTGGCGATCAGGGTATTGGTATGTCGCGTACGGTCCATGACGATTGCCAGGTAGTACTCCTTGGCAATATCCACGCCGGCAGCCACCAAGATGCGCTTCACTTCAAGGCCTTCCGCCGGAGTCTGCGGACTCACCATGCGGTGCGACAGCATGAACTTGGCGGCCACTTCTGCTTCCTCAGCGGTCTTGCAGACCTTCACGAACCCAGCCTTGCCGCGCCCACCTGCATGGACCTGCGCCTTGACCACCACGATGCCCACGCCCGAAGCAAACAGCGCGCGAGCCTCCGCCGCGGCGTCCGCGACGGTCTCAACCATGCGCCCCGGTGGGACGGGAATTCCAAAGTCTGCGAGGAGCTGTCGTGCTTGGTATTCGTGGATCTTCATGGGATTCGTGCCTTTTATGCCGGCGGGGTGCCGGGTGCGAAAGTGTACGGGATCAGCGGCCCGTTGCAGCCGCGCGGCGCGTGCTGCGCGCCTTCCACCACTCCCAAACGATGGGCAGCACACTCACGATGACGATGCCAATGACCACCTTCTCAAAGTTGCGCTGCACCCATTCGAGCCCGCCGAGTGTGTAGCCAGCGCCAAGAAGCAGCCCCACCCACAAAGCCGCGCCGAGCACGTTGTAGAAGAGGAACTTCATGTAGGTCATGGCGCCAATGCCCGCCACGAACGGCGCGAACGTCCGCACAATCGGGACGAACCGAGCCAGCACCACCGCGCGTCCGCCGTGTTTTTCAAAGAAGGCGTGGGTGCGTTCAAGGTATTCGCGGCGCAGCCAGCGGAATCGGCCGCTGAATGCCACCGGACCGATGGCACGACCGATGTGATAGTTGACGCCATCGCCAAGCACCGCTGCAACGAACAGAACCGCGGCCATGATCTCGATCCGCACCGTGGGGTCTGCGCCACTCTGCTGTGCCACGCTCGCAACGGTGGCGCAGACCGCGCCGGTGGCAAAGAGCAGGCTGTCGCCCGGTAGGAACGGGGTCACCACCAGGCCGGTTTCGGCAAACACGATCAGGCCCAGCATGGCGTAGGTCAGCCCAGCGCCAAGCGTCTCCACGATCTGTGCCAGGTTCTCGCGCAAGGCGCCCGGTTGCGAGACCAACTGCCAGAGATCATGAAGGAAGGGATCCATGAATCAGTGCGCCTCAGTTCGATGGTGCAGAAACGGTCGCGGCCCAGCGTGATGCCGGGCCGCAGACGTGAAAGAGGACGGGGCGGGATTCGAACCCGCGTTACGGAGTAATACCCCGTAAACCGGTTTAGCAAACCAGCGCCTTCAGCCACTCGGCCACCCGTCCAGGGTGAGGTTCAAAGTCTAGCAGAGTGCCTCGGGCGTTGCCATCACGGCTTGCCGGTCACTGTGCGTCATAGAGTTCAAGGATCCCGGTGGGCGAGTCATAGGCACCCCCCTGTAGGCGCGCCAATTCGGGGGCCTTTGAGGTGCAGTACGCCAGGCGTCCTTGTTCGAAACTGGCCGTCAGGAACGGCGTCCCGGGGTCAATGGTGATGGCAATGTGTGTCCATCGGCCGTGGCGATCTACAGAAATGTGCGCTGTATCCGGAATCTTTACAGCGGCAATGACGCCGGCACGATCAATGATCGCCGTGCACTCGACCCGTGCCTTGTCATCCGAGTGATGATGCCCGTGCTGCCAACAGCATTCCAGATGCAGGACAGCTGATGCATACGACTGTCGCCCATCAAGCGCCTCAGCACTGACTGTCCATGCAATTTCCAGCCGCGCGGTCTGTGCCTCGTGGACGCGTTGGCGTGATGTTGAATGGGGTGGGGCAATAGTCATCGCGGTGGCTCCAACGCGCCGAACAGCGCGCTGATTCCCCCTCCGTCGCAGGAAAAGAATTGAGTGGCGAGCGCATTTGCAGAGCAAACGAATAATTCAATGTCGTTGAGTTTGCGATCAAGTTCACCGGCGCGTGTAGTGGTTTCTTGATCCGCTCCAGTGCGAGGGACCATAGCCGCTGCCTTGCGACACTCCCCGACCAGCGCCAGTAGTGGATCGATCTCGCGCTGCTTGCGTACGCGAATGACGGTAGAGAAGAGCGTGAGCACATCCTGCTCAGCCTGGTAGTAGTCCTTGCGATCAGTCTTGTTGTGCGTGCGCTGCACGATGCCCCAGTCCACCAATGTGCGCAGCGTCATTGAGGCATTACCACGACTGATTCCCAGGCGCAGTACTACTTCGTCTGCATTCACGCTGCGTCCCTCAATGAAGAGCAGGGCGTGCACTTCAGCCATGCTGCGCGGGACGCCCCATAACGATGCCATCCGCCCCCAGTGCTCCACGAACTGCTGATGTGCGTCGGCGAGCCGTTCCGCGGCGTGGGCGTTGCAAACTGGTACTTCGGGGCGGGATTCGGGCACGGGATTAAATGTATGCACAGTCGGCACTTCCGGCACGTAATCCTTGAAGGAAAGCCCCCGACCATGTGGCCGGGGGCTATGAAACCTTCAGTTCGCCGAAAGATCTTTACGGGGCAACGCCGCCGCCCGGGTTAAAGATGTCAACGGCAATGGCAAACGCCAAGAAATCATGCAGGACGCTGTATCCCGAGCTGGTCAATCCGCAGGTGTAGACGCGCGCATAGGCCTGCGAGCCGCCCGTGGAGTTGGACAGGATGTAGTCACTGATGCTGCCGGGAATGGTGAACGCGCCGCCGCCACCGGCTGGTGAGAGTGATGCAGATCCGGCAGCCATCCATCGGTTCAGTCGATGGTTATAGAAGTAGACCACCTCCAAGACGGGCAAGTTCCACGACACGCTGGAGTTGGTTGCCAGTCCGATGGACGTCACGTTCTCGGTGGATCCCAAGGACGACACCTTCAGCTGCAGGTCGGTGGTGCCGCCACCGAGTGGGTAGAAGAGGTCTGGGCCAAAGCCGTTTCCGCGGCTACCCGCGCGGCGCCGCAATGCACCGATGCGCAAGGCATTGCCGTCGAGTTGACGCAGTGAGAAATTGGATCCGCCCTCATAGGTGCCGCAGATGATGTCGTACGCCACGGGTGTTCCGCCGAAGGTGTTCGAGACAATCCATGACACCGTGTTGGTTGCACGCGGGAATCCACCGATTGGAGCAACGATCGCGCCGTTGA
>JBILYM010000182.1:0-4719 GCA_044377725.1 Phycisphaerales bacterium | reverse complement strand
CTTCGGCTTCCGCGGGTTGCGGCTTCTCGGTGATGATGCAGTCGGTGGCAAGCAGCAGACCAGCAACGCTTGCAGCATTCTGCAGCGCGCAACGATCGACCTTGGCTGGAGTGATGACGCCGTCCTTCATCAGGTCGCCGTACTGACGGGTGAGGGCGTTGAAGCCTTCATTGCCCTTCATTTCCTTGACCTTGGAAACAACCACGGTTCCCTTTTCGCCAGCGTTGTCAGCAATGGTGCGGAGCGGCACTTCAAGTGCTTCGGCAACCAAATCGACTCCGGCTTGCTCATCACCTTCAAGTTGCGCGCGCAACTTCTTGAGTGATGGCAGCGCACGGATGTACGCGGTGCCGCCGCCGGCCAGGACGCCTTCGGCGATCGCAGCGCGGGTGGCGTGCAGTGCGTCTTCGACGCGGGACTTCTTTTCCTTGAGTTCGCTCTCGCTTGCTGCGCCAACCTTGATTTGCGCAACGCCGCCGGCGAGCTTGGCAAGACGCTCCTGGAGCTTCTCGCGGTCGTAATCACTCTCAGTGGTGTCGATTTCGCGACGGAGCTGTTCGCAACGAGCCTTGATAGCGCTCGTTGAGCCAGCACCTTCCACGATGGTGGTGTTCTCGCTATCAACCTCAAGCTTCTTGGCCTGGCCAAGATCAGCAAGCGTGATCTTGTCGAGGTCGATGCCGAGGTCCTTCATGATTGGCTTGGCGCCAGTCAGAGTTGCGATGTCTTCGAGCATGGCGCGACGGCGATCGCCGTAACCCGGTGCCTTGACGGCGCAGACCTGCAACACGCCACGGAGCTTATTGATGACCAGCGTGCTGAGTGCCTCGCCGGTGATGTCCTCGGCGATGATCAGGAGCGGCTTCTTGCTCTCGACCACCTTCTCCAAGAACGGAACCAGCTTGGTGACGCTGTCGATCTTGTCTTCGTAGATGAGAACGAGCACCTTGTCGAGCTCGACGCGCATCTTCTCAACATCAGTCACGAAGTTCGGACTGAGGTAGCCGCGATCAAAGCGCATACCTTCAACAACATCAACCACGGTCTCAAGGCTCTTGCCTTCTTCGACGGTGATGACGCCATCCTTGCCGACCTTCTTGAAAGCCTCGGCCATCATCTTGCCAACTTCAACATCGTTGTTGGCGCTGATGCTGGCGACGGCTGCGATGCCACCATCAACTTGTGCAACTGGCTTCGAAGCAGCGGCGAGTTCCTTCACCACGGTCTCGACCGCGCGGCGCATGCCGCGGATGAGTGTGTTGGGGTCTGCACCAGCAGCGAGCTGACGAAGTCCAGCCTTGAAGAGCGCCTCGGCGAGGACGGTGGCGGTGGTGGTGCCATCGCCGGCGTCGTCGGAGGTCTTGCTGGCGGCTTCCTTGACCAGCTTGGCGCCCATGTTCTCTACCTTGTTGCGAAGCTCAATCTCCTCGGCGACGCTGACGCCGTCCTTGGTGATGTTTGGTCCACCCCAACTGCGGTCGAGGACGGCGTTGCGGCCGCGTGGGCCGAGCGTGCTCTTGACGGCTGCTGCGAGTTTCTCGACTCCGGCGAGCAGCTGCTTGCGGGCGTCAGTGTCAAAGGCAAGTTCCTTCACGGGCATGGATCAGGTCTCCGATATATGGTGAATATGGTGAATATGGCGTGTTCTGCGTCGCCCCGAGCGGGTTCGCCCGTAGGTGCAGGGGATAGGGATGCAACGGGTGTGCCAAACAGCCGGATTGCCCGGGATTCTGGGAAATACCGGTTTTGCACAGCTCGGAGTGATGTGTAAGTACCTGCTGTTTATGCACTTACGCGTAGCAAAGCACCCGCGACCACGCTCCGCCGCGGACTTGTCCATCCTGCCGCTCCCGCCAGCCGCACGCGCCGGGCACCGTCGACGCTGCCAGATCGGCAGCAGCGCTGGTGGGGGCAGCGTGCTGGTCGGTGCCGGGCCGAAATCGTGTTAGAGTTTCTCGTCATCGGCAATCCTTAGGGAACCGATCGCTGACCCGACCCCCACCTCGCCTGGAGGCACTGATCGATGAATGACCGAGCCACTCTATCTGTAATTTGCCCCCGCCTCGCCACCGCCATCAGCCGCGGCCTGGCGGTGATCGTGACCACGGTCACCACCATAGCCATCGGCATGATCACCCCGCACGCCGGCGCTCAGGCTCCCAAGGCGCCCAGTAAGCAGCCAATGAAGCAGCCCAACATTCTGGTGATTTGGGGTGACGACATCGGGCAGTTCAATATCAGCGCCTACAACCACGGCATGATGGGCTACAAGACGCCCAACATTGATCGCATTGCCAAAGAGGGCGCTCTCTTTACTGATTGGTACGGCCAGCAGAGTTGCACCGCCGGGCGCGCAGCGTTCATCACGGGTCAGGCTCCGATTCGCACTGGTCTCACCAAGGTTGGACTTCCTGGCGCGCCGGAAGGCATCAAGAAGGAAGACCCCACCATCGCCACGCTTCTCAAGGCGCGCGGGTACATGACTGGTCAGTTCGGAAAGAATCACCTGGGCGATCGCGACGAAATGCTGCCCACCGCGCACGGGTTTGATGAGTTCTTTGGCAACCTCTATCACCTGAACGCAGAGGAAGAACCAGAGAGCCGCGACTATCCAAAGAACCCAGAATTCAAGAAGAAATTCGGACCGCGCGGCGTCATTCACAGCTTTGCGGACGGTCGCATGACTGACACTGGCCCGCTGACTAAGAAGCGCATGGAGACGATTGACGAAGAAGTCAATGCCAAGACATTTGACTTCCTCGATCGCGCCGCGAAAGACAATAAGCCCTTCTTCTTGTGGTGGAACTCCACCAAGATGCACATCTTCACGCATCTCAAGGAAGGCGTTGATGGCAAGACTGGCCTGGGAATTTATGCCGACGGCATGGTGGAACATGACCGGCAAATTGGCGAAGTGCTTGCCAAGTTGGAGGCGCTGGGAATGATGGAAAACACCATCATCATGTACTCCTCAGACAACGGTGCGGAGGCATTCACATGGCCCGATGGCGGCACGACGATGTTCCGCGGCGAGAAGAACACGCAGTGGGAAGGTGGATACCGCGTGCCGTGCGCCATTCGTTGGCCAGGCGTGATTAAGCCGGGCACCGTGGTGAACGACATCGGTGCGCATGAGGACATGATGACCACGCTGTTGGCCGCTGCAGGTGACGCGACGGTCAAGGAAGACCTACTGACCGGGCGCAAAGTCGGCGACGCCACTTACAAAGTGCATCTTGACGGATACAACCTGCTTCCGGCTCTGAAGGGCGAAGCATCATGGCCGCGCAAGGAGTTCATCTACTGGACCGACGACGGCAGTGTTGCCGCATTGCGCTATGAGAATTGGAAGGCCACGTTCCTCAAGCAGAACGCGCACGGAATGCATGTCTGGCTGACGCCGTTTGAAGAACTGCGCGCGCCGATGCTCACCAATTTGCGCATGGACCCGTTTGAGGTGGCCCCCGATATCGGCATGGACTACCAGCGCTGGTATCTGGAGCACATGTTCGCCATTGCACCTGCGGGCGCGTATGTCGGCAACTGGCTGCAGAGTTTCCGCGAGTTCCCACCGCGCCAAAAGCCTGGCAGCTTCAATCTCGAGCGCGTCATGGAAGCCGTCACCAAACCGAAGAGTCAGTGAGTGCGCGGGGCGCGCGCAACGTTTGGGTGTTGAATCGCTGACCTACTGCCACCGCCGCGGATCAATGCGCGGGGCTCGCAGTGCCGTGGCAATCACCCATCCGTTGGCAGTGATGTATGCCAAGCCGAGGACAGAGAGAATCAAGAGAACCAGCGAGAAGATCTGGGCGATCCCAGCCACCTCCGGCGATTGGGTGCGTTCGATGATCGGTGCTGCAACAAACAATACGCAGGTTGCGGCGAGCGTCATGGTGAGTACTTCTGCGCCTTGCTTGCCATGGCGCGCCTCGCGGTAAGCCCGGCTCATGGCGCCCGCGCGACCAAGTAATGGTCCAAGCGTGAGGAGCGTGAACACCATCGGCAGTAGTTGTACGGCCAGCACTATCCCTGCAAAGCTGTTGGACTTTGCTGCGTCAAGCAATGAGATCACGAACGACGCGGCCAGCACTGCCGACCACGTCCCGAGCCCCACTGTGAGGCGGGTAACGCGTGCGCTGCCGATACTTGCGCGTAGTGTCGGGTTGGTGCGTTCGGCAAGCCCCTTGCGTAAGAGGAACGCGGCAATTGCTAGTACCACTGCGCACACTATCCACGAGGGTCTTTCCACCTGCGATGGCAATGATCGTCCCCTGCCTGCGAGTACGTCGATGGTGCGGAGTGCTGGCCCGGATCCTTGCGCAAGCATCACCAACAGCGGCGCGACCGTGACTGCAATGATCGCGTTGGAGGCCAGGCGGGGCGACTCTGGGGATGCCAAAAATGCCACCTGAGGATCAGCATGTTGCGCCACGGTGGCCATCACTTCAAGCCCACACTCTGGGCACTTTCCGTAGACATGCGTACGGATCAGGTCGTACTGGCAGCGCACGCATGGAACATGCACATCAAGAACTGGGCCGTCGTCGGATGGGTGCGCCGTCTGCATGAGGTTGGTGAACGATATACTTCGTCCTCCGACTGCGGAGGAAATAGATGCAAGATGTAGCCCCCCTCCATCGCCTTCGTGACAATATCGCCAGCGTCTACATGGGCAATCTGCAGGCGGTTGACCGCTTGGTGGTCTGTCTGCTTGCGCGC
>JBILYM010000027.1:0-13909 GCA_044377725.1 Phycisphaerales bacterium | reverse complement strand
CATCACTGACGATCACTTCTTGTTAATGAGTTCGTGGAACGCCTCAGCCCATTCCGTGCAGGCTTTCTCGGCGGTGCCGAGCGCAGAGAGTTTCTCGGTGCCGAAGCGTTCCGTGTCACACGTCTGCATGAGCGCGGCGACCACTGGTCCGTTTGCTCCATCCATCGCATAGAGCTCGGCGCCGGCATAGCCGTAGCCGCCCTTGAGAATCTGCGTTTGCGGAGCGATGTTGCGCAGCGGCTGGTTGGGCTTCACGCCAGTAATTGCTGCGCGAATCACCAGGGTGCGGTCGCCAGTTCCGATACCAGTTCCGAATGACTTTGCCAACGCTTCCTGCAGCAGTGTTCGCAGTTGTTGCAACTGCTCAGCAGTCAGGTCGCCGTAGGCATTGCCATCGGGTGTGACGACTGGATCGATGACCACCTTGCCAAAGCGGGTAGTGTCGAGGTCCTTCAGTCGGAAATCCTTGCGTTTATCGCCATCAGCTTTCAATGCCACGGTGCGCGGGATGTATCCGGTGTAGTCAACGGTCTTGCCGCAACCAGTGAGTGCGCTTGCGGCCAGAAGTGATGCCAGAGCAGTTGGAATGATGGTGGTGAGTTTCATGAGTGATTCCTGTAGGAAGTGGGCTGGAAAGCATGGACGATAGTGCAATGACTTGCGCTTCGGTGAATGCAAACGCCGCCGCGAGTGACTCGCGGCGGCGTTTGATATTGAGTTGATTGAGACTCGTTCAGTCAGCGTGCTCAGGCCTTTGGAGGGGCGGGAGGTGCTGGTGGAGCCGGTGGAGCTGGAGGCGCTGGAGGAGCTGGAGGAGCGTCGCCGCCCTTGCCGCCCGGAGGAGGACCGCCCGGTCCGCCTGGCCCGCCCGGTCCACGACCGCCTTCGCCGCGACCGCCTTCGCCGCGACCGCGGCCCTTGGCACCCTGACGCAGTTCTTCTTCGGAGATCTTGCCGTCGCCGTCTTTGTCAGCGCCCTTCATGCGTTCCCACGCCTTGGCCGGCACTTCATCCTCGGTGATGAAGCCGTCCCCATTCTTGTCGAGCGTCTTAAAGTCTGGACGCTTGCGACCTTCACCACCTTCGCCGCCGGGACCTTGTCCAGGACCGCCG
The DNA here is from genome assembly GCA_044377725.1 of Phycisphaerales bacterium. Taxonomy (GTDB): domain Bacteria; phylum Planctomycetota; class Phycisphaerae; order Phycisphaerales; family SM1A02; genus UBA966. Next base: position 12,796 of record JBILYM010000027.1, on the reverse strand, counting down.
GGTCCGCCTGGACCACCCGGACCCTTGGGCGGTGGGGCTTGTTCGCCGCCCGCTGGGGGCTCAATTGCCATCGCAGTGGCTGCGAGTGAAAGTGCGAGGAATGCGGGTGCGATACATGTGAATGTCTTTGTGTTCATGTCAGTATGTTCCTTTCGGTAACTGGGATTTGCCTGGAGTGTGTCGGAGGGGACAAGGATTCGTCGGCAGGGATTGCGTTTGTGACGGCTTCAAACATGTGCGGCAGTGAAACGCACCCCGCCGGTGACGGATTTCATGGAATTGCCGCGATTGTGATGAAGTGCGGCAACTTGTTTCTTGTCATTTAAAACGTTGTGCGCGTCATGCGAGCGCGTGACTGGATTACCTGCCTGCGCCGCCTGGCTTTCCTGTGCCGCCGGGCCTTCCTGCACCGCCCGGCCTTCCTGCACCGCCCGGGCCAGCCGGACCTGCTGGTCGACCTGGCTTACCAGCGCCGCCCGGACCTGCGGGACCACCCGGTTCACCTGCACCGCCGGGACCGCGTGGACCACCGGGTTCACCTGCACCAGCGGGACCGCGTGGACCACCGGGTTCACCAGCGCCGCCGGGACCGCGTGGACCACCGGGTTCACCTGCACCAGCGGGACCGCGTGGACCACCGGGTTCACCAGCGCCACCAGGACCTGCGGGACCAACGCCACCAGGACCAACGGGGTTTCCAGGCTTACCAGCATCACCAGGACCAGCGGGGCCAACCCCACCAGGACCAACTGGCTTTCCAGGCTTGCCAGCATCGCCAGGACCAGCGGGGCCAACCCCACCAGGACCAACTGGCTTTCCAGGCTTACCAGCGTCGCCAGGACCAACCGGGCCGCCCGGCTCGCCAGCGCCACCGGGATTCTTCGGGGGAACTTGACCAGTGCCAGCTTGCGACGCAAATGCCACACTCGTGCCGGCGAATACGCAGGCAAGAAGGGTTGGAGCAACGCGAATGAATGAAGCCATGAGATCGAAGTTCCTTTCAGGGGTGCGATTCAGGATGTGCACGTACAACGTTGAAAGATAGTTGCTTTCATCGACCTTCGGGGGACAGAGCCCATACGAGCAATCGGTGGCTCCCGAGTCCGGGAGGCCACCGATTGCGCATCAAGCGGTTGGGGGGCGCGTTTGCAGCCTGCTGTAACGGGTCAGTTCCAGAGTGGGAAGTACTCCAGTGCATTGATTGGGAAACTCACTTGGACGCCCACTTGGTTGTCGATTTTCCCATCCTGCACCTGGTACGCGTAGCCAAACTCAACGAGCGACTGTGGCCCGAAGAAGTTGTAACCAAGGCTCGCTGAAGCCAAGAAGTTGTCGTACGAGGGATTGCCGGACGTCGCTGAAGTGTTGTTCCAGGTCAGCGCAACATCGGACTGCCAGTTGCCAGCGTTACCGATGATTCCGAGTGTGTAGAAGTCGCTCGAAGCATCCTGAACGCCGTCGACATTCCAGAACTTCACGTACTCAAACAGTGGCCCGATAGTGACGTAGCCAGCATCAAGCGTTTCTCTGACGTCACCATTCACAACGTACTGCCAACTGAATCCGGCGGCGAGCCCCTTCTGACTGGCGTCTGCTCCGATACCGGTTCCAAAGTCAATGTAGGACACGGCAACCTGCAAGGTTGGGAACAGCAGCGGAATATTGACACCGTCGTATGCCAGGCAGAAACTGTCGACGCCGCCACCCGTTCCAGGACCCGTGGGGCTTGGAGTGGAGACGATGTAACTCTGCGACATGAACGTTGTGTCGATACCAAATCCAGCAACGCTGAACGAGTGAATACCGCCACCTTCGTCACCCGTGGAGAGTGTGCCCATGGTTCCCATGAGTCCGCCGAAGTTGTACTTACCAACCGAGTTCAGATCGAACAGCCCGGGTAGCAACAATGGCGCAATACCGAACGGCGCGGTGAATCGTCCCGCCAAGATGCCGGTTCGCTGGTCGCTCCATTGCACCCAGATGTCACCGGCATTGATGCCTTCGCCATTGAAGAACCATTGGTCTTCATTCTTCGGCGCATCAATTTGCTCAAGGCTGAGATTGATGTTGACGTTGATTTCTGGGGTGACCCAGATGTAACTACCCCAAGCGATGGAACCGTTGAAATTGTTCTTATTTCCAGGGGTATCGGAGTAGGTGTATTGAACCTGTGGCTGGTACGCCATGTTGACGATCGGTCCGTGCCACTCGCCGAAGGTGTCGAACATGTCGCGGAACAGTGCGAATGGGCGCGGATCCGGGGTGCCACCGCCGCCCTGGGCGAAGCAGTTGCTCGGCACCGCGAATGTGGCGATGGCGAGGAGCGCTGCGCACAGTGCTCGGAGTTGGTGAGAGATTCGGATGTTCACTTGGAACCTCCTTCAGTGCTGGTGCTGGCGTTCGCAACGGCCTTACGTGGCACGCGCATGGCAAACTCGTTGACGGCTGCGGCGATGACCTTCGGATCAGCTCCAAGTTCAAAGCGCTTGAAGATGCGTCCGCCAGGGCCAACTAGGCACGTGTCGGTGGAGTGTCGAACCGTGTACGAACCATCAGCGCGCTTTGGTTGTGGCTCATACGCGGCGCCGAATGTGCGCGAGGTACGCACGATGGTCTCTGGATCACCAGTGAGTGCAATCAATGGGACTGGTGCCTTGGATGCGTACTCCTTCAGCTTGGCGCCCTCATCGCGTGAGGGATCAACGCTGACAAAGACGTAACGCAACTCTGGTGGATTGGCCTCCGTCTTGAGGATGTCAGCAACATCCGCATAGGTGGCCATGTTGCGCGGGCAAGCGCCGGTGCAGTCCGTGTAACCGAAGCACAAGAGTGCCAGTCCGTCCGAAAGCTGATCATCGGTGAACTCTGCGCCCTGCGCATCGCGTAACTCAAAGGGGCCACCAACGGCGTTGGCATCAGCAGCTTTCAGCGGCAAATGCGCATCTTCAGGCTCCGGCCCGTAGCCATCGCCAGGGCGCACTGGAGGCATTGGCTTACTTGGGTCGTAGACGCGGATCTTCTGCATCATGCCACCGTCTTCATGGCAGAGGATGTGGCAGTGGAACACGAAGTCACCAACAACGCATGGCCTGGTGAATGGAATCATGATCTCCACTTCGCCGCGGACCGGCATGGAGAAAGTATCTCTGTGCATGTTGAAAGGCTGCGGAACCCCGTTGATCTTCAGGATCTGGAAGTCAAGTTGATGAATGTGGAAGACATGCAGTTCGTCAGAGGAGTTGCGAACGATCCACTTCTCATTGTCGCCGTAACGGACTAACTGATCGATGCGCGTTCCGTCGAAATAGCGATTGTTGATACGGAAGTCGTTGGGAGTTTCACTGAAGACGATGGTGCGAGTCACGTCCGGTGTCACCTTGCTCAGGTCATCAAGTGGGCATGGACCAATGGGCGTCTGGGGCAGGGCGATTGGATTTGCAACCGGATCGCCCATGCACACCATGGTCAGGAGATTCTCAGCGGAGTACCCGTCGCCGTTTGGTCCGGTACGGATCTCGGAAGTGTGCAACTTGTAGCGTCCTGGCTTGTCAAAGCGCACCATGACTTCTACGCGGGCGCCGGCGGCCAGTGGCCAACGCGTCGCCTCTGTCATCTGCACGGTGGGGTTGCCATCCACACCGACCACCCAGAATTTTTCACCTCCGAAGTCAAGGTTGTAGTAAATGTTGGTTGACTCATTCGCAATGCGCAGGAACTGCACTTCGCCTGGTTTGATCTCAATATCAGGGAATTTCTGGTCGTTCACCAAGCGGTAGGTTGGCCAGGAAATCTGAATGCCCAGCACCACTTCGCCACTGAGACCCTTCTGATAGTCGTGCAATACAACGATGCTTTCCTTTACATCTTTGAGCGCTGGGTAGCGGTCGAGTGCGCCTTCCACAATGATGGTTCCGGTGACGCCTTGCATGACTTGGCGCTGGCTGGTCTGATGGGAATGCGCGTGGTACCAGTAAATGCCGGGTTGTTGGTACTCCGGAATCTTGATGCGGTAGGTGTACTCATGTCCCATCGGGATGATGGTGAACACACTGTCGCCGTAGTCGTCCGGTGACACCTGCATGCCGTGAAAGTGGATGTTGGTGTTGTATTCGCCATCATTGATGACGTTCAGCTCTAATGTTTCACCCGCGCGGAAGCGCAGCGTCGGTCCGGTGTAGCGACCATTGAAGCAGGAGGTATTGAGTGTTTGGTCGCCGGCTTGCACTTCTTGCTTACGAATGTGCACCGTTGCTTTGCATACGCCGTTTTCGCTGCGGACTTCTGCTGGCGCCTGCAACAACGGGCGGGGATTCTCTGGATCCGAGCCAAACCACGAAAGGCCGAACATCTGCTTGTCCTTGGCGGTGACGGTGGTGTCGTTAGCATCGGCCTCTGCAGCCTGCGCGGTTTCTGCCGCAGATGGTTTATCGTAGAGCTGCGCCCAGGTCGTGCTCGCGAGGGTGGATGTGAGAGCCAGGGCAATAGCAGTGAGAGCGTTGAGGTGTTTCATAGTGATGCTCGAAGTTGGCGGTGAGTGAGCCATTGGTAGTAAGTGAGCCGCTAGTGGTGAGTAAAGCCGCGGTTTCTTGCGGGCTCACCGGCGCGGGGAGGGTACGCGGAACGAATTGGTTTTTTCCGAGTTCGACCCCGGCAACGCGCGGCGGACAATTAGACTGAGCTTTATGCCTGCCCACCCGCCCCAAGCGCCCACAACAGCACTGGGTGCGTCAGAAATTTCCCCCATTGTTGACCCGGGATCCAAGTTGCCGCGCGCCACCGTGCTGGCCGTGTTGGTGGCCGCTCTTGGCTACTTCGTTGACCTCTTTGATCTGGTGCTGTTCTCCATCGTTCGAATCCCCAGCCTCAAGGCCTTGGGGATCACCGACCCGGAACAGCTGACACTGGTTGGCAAGCGCTTGCTCGATATTCAATTAGTGGGAATGCTTCTCGGTGGCATTGCATTCGGAATGCTTGGTGACCGCCTCGGCCGCATCAAGGTGTTGTTTGGGTCAATTCTGCTTTACTCGACGGCCAACATTCTGAACGCGTTCGTAACCGATGTGTGGCAGTACGAGGTGCTGCGGTTTGTGGCAGGGTTCGGACTGGCCGGCGAATTGGGCGCAGGGATCACCTTGGTTGCCGAATTGCTGCCCACCGCGAAGCGCGGCATTGGCACCACCATCGTTGCGGCGGTCGGGCTCTCGGGCGCGGTGGCGGCAGGCATCGTTGGTACGTACATCGAGTGGAAGTGGTGCTATCTGATTGGTGGAATCATGGGTCTTGCGTTGCTTGCCCTGCGCGTGGGCGTTGTAGAAAGCGGGCTGTTTCGTAGTACAGAAACGCAGGATGTGCCGCGCGGAAATCCACTGCAGTTGCTGTGGCCACCTCGTCGCTTTGTGCGATTTGCGGCAGTGGTTCTCTCTGCGATGCCTATCTGGTTTGTGGGCGGCGTGATGTTTATCTTTGGGCCCGAGATTGGCAAGGCGATGGGTATCACGGAACCGATCATGCCGGCCAAGGTGATTTTCTGGGCATACGTTGGAGTGGTGGTCGGCGATGTTGCCAGTGGCGTCATCTCGCAGTGGCTACAGAGTCGCACACGAACCATCCTCTTGTTCTTGGCATTCCTCGCCGCGTCCATTGCTCTGTTCTTTGCGGTCGCGCCGCGCAGCGAACAGACCTTCTATTGGATGATGTGCTTGGTGGGCGCCTCCACTGGGTACTGGGCGATCTTTGTAACCACTGCCAGTGAACAATTTGGGACCAATCTGCGGGCAACCGCGGCTACCAGCGCGCCCAACTTTGTCCGAGCCATGGCGGTTCCGATCACCTCCATTTGGTTGGCAATGAAGCCGGGCATGGGGGTTGTGCAGGCCACCCTCACTCTGGGAATTTGTTGTGTGGCCGTTGGAATAGTCGCCGCGCTTGCGCTTGATGAGACATTTCATCGCGATCTTGACTACTTAGAGAAATAGGTGGGAGTGGCGGGGCTAAAGTCAGCAATATGTCTCCCCACTTTGTTGATCGAATCCTTCTTCAGAATCGCTTGTTCGCGGAGCTCTCCCGGATGTTCGGCATTGAGGTGCCGCTCTATGACCGCGCGCTTCTGGTGAATCGTGCCACCAATGAAGCGGTGTGCGAAGTGCTCTGCAAATTGCACCGCGGCTTCCACATCACCGCGCAGCAACTTGAGCGAACCAGCGGCGAACGGCACGGTGCCATCCGCATCGGTCGTCCTGATGAGTATCGATGGGTGTCACGCTATTTCGGTGTGTTCGGCATGGAGCCGCACAATTTCTATGGCATGACGGCGCTGGGGCCAAAGAGCCAACCGATCATCGCCACGGCGTTTCGATCAGTGACACGCCCTGAGCATCGGGTGTTCACATCGCTGTTGATGACTGATTGCTTCGATGCCGCCATGCGCGCACGCCTTGATGCGCTCCTCGCGCAGCGCACGGTGTTCTCTGAGCGAGCCAAGGAATTGATCGAACGCTGCGAGCGACAGGGCGGGCTTTCTGCCGATGACGGAGAAGCACTCGTTCGCGAGGGTGTCGAGCGGATCTTCAAGTGGACCGGTGCTGCACGGGACATTGGGCTGTACAAGGAACTGTGCGATGCTGGTTTCAAGATCGCTGCAGACATTGCGTGTTTCCAGGACCACCACCTGAATCATCTGACGCCCAACACGCTTCTCATGGATCTCTACACCGCCTCCATGAAGCATTGCCTTGGTGAGTTGGACGAGGCCGTATTCCGCACCCGTGCCACTACCGCGCTCACGCGGGTTGCCGCAGTTGCTAATCGTGATTGGCTATGTCTGCACTTCAGTCACTTGAGTCACGCGGAGATTGATTCTTATCAACCCGGAACAGTCACCGCCGCGGACATTGCCGCGCTTGTGAATGGGCTGGTGACTACTTTCCGTGGCGAAACTTTCCAGTTGCACAAGCTGAGTCACGCTGGCTTCAAGGATTACACCGAAGGTCCTTCTCAAGACACGCCGATCCTGCTTCGCCAAGATGCATACCGGGCGCTGACTGAGCCAGTGGTATTTACCGAAGACGACGGCAGCACGGTGGCGGCAACGCACACTGCACGCTTTGGCGAGATTGAAGAGCGCTTCTACGCATGCACCGCGAAGGGCCGGGAAATGTACGACCAGTGCCTCGCGCAGGCGGATGCGGTGCGCGAGCGTGATCCAAAGTTGCCGCAGCGGGATTTCGCCGCGTACGAAGTGCTCTACGCAGCGCCATTTGCGAAGTTTCCGAAGACGCTTCCAGAACTCATCGCCGCTGACCTTGTGTTTGCGCGCTTTGCGCCCACCACAGCGGGAATCGCTGCCGCCAAGGCGGGCGCGCTGACCTCAACCGACATGATTGAACTGATTCGGCAGGGTTACGTGCAATGCGAGGGATTGCGCTACGAGGACTTCCTTCCAGTCAGCGCTGCTGGCATCTTTGCTTCCAATCTCAATCAGTACGGTACGAAGAGCACCGCGGCGATCCAGCCCACCTATAAGCAAAGGCACCTTGAAGAAATCATCGGGCGTCCGATCATCGATGCAACCGCTGTGTACGCCGGCATCGACGCGGCATCTCGCGTGGATACCTATACGAAGCTTGGATTGATGGAGCGGCTACCGGCTGGGGAAAGTGCGTGCATGTTGGGCGCGGTAGCACTCGCGGAGCGCACTGTGGAATCGCTCCGCATACCCGCGGGAATCCATGAGCGGCGAGGCACTCAGGCGGGCGCGTAACTCGGATCGCAATGCAGTGAGTTGCGCGCGATCATGCGCAAGTTTCACTGCAATGTCTACGAACTCATCCGCTGTGCTTCCAAGCAGATGTTCGCATCCGGTCGCTCGCAGCAGACTGGCGCCGACGCGGGCCGCGTGGCGGTCGCCCTCCACGCACACCACCGGAACGCCCATCCACAGTGCTTCGCAGGTGGTGGTGGTGCCGTTGTAGGGCATGGTGTCGAGTGCCACATGGACGCGCGCGTAGAGCCGGAGGTGTTCGTCGACGGTCTTTGTGTAGGCGATTGCATCAATGCGCGACGGGTCGATGCCGCCGGCCTGCATCCGCGCCTGCAGGCGTCCAAGCGTCGTTGGATCTGCAATCGACTTCGATTTCAGCAGGAGCCGTGAACCTGGCACTGCAGCGAGTACCCGCGCCCACACAGCGATCGTTTCGTCGCGGATCTTGGAGGTGAGATTGAACGACCCAAATGTCACGGGCTGCTCGGCGGGCGGCATTTCCGGAATCGGCGCGTTGGCGGGCGGCGTGTAGCAGAGGAAGCACGGATCAATCCGCGCAAGCCGCTCGGTGCAAAGTGCTTCCGCCCCTGCGGGATCCGTGACGGAATCGACAATTCGCCAGTCAATGCAGGGATGCCCGGTAGTGTTTGGATATCCAATGGCAGAGACGATCACCGGTGCTGGCTTGCGGTCGAGCGCTGTCAGTCGACCGCCGGAAGTATGGCCACTGAGTTCCACAAGTACGTCAATTCGGTGCTCGCGAATGGCGGCGTCGAGTGCTGCATCACTCAGCGGACTCGCGTCGACCCATGCATTGCACATCGCGCGAAATCGCATGGTCATGGCATCGTTACCGCGATCAGCCGTAGTGGAGAAGGCCACCAATGTCCACCCAGCCGGCATGGTTCGCATGAATGCTTCTGCGAAATAGCCCACAGAATGCGTCCGTAAATCACCAGAGAGCACGCCGATTCGGAGGGGTCGATCGGGATCCGCGTCAGTAATCACCGCCGCTGCGGGCGCTGCCACGCCGAGCGCATACTTGCGGTGCTCGGCAAAGATATCCGCGGCGGGTTGCGAAGTGGAGTTCAGCGCGTACAGCATCGTCCCGCGTAGTGCTTGGTCATTGGGCCGCTCCTCGAGCACGCGCATCATGCTGGCAATCGCTTCGTCGATGCGATCGGCGCTTGCGAGAGCCGCCGATCGATTCATTTCCATCTGTGGCCACTGTGGATTGAGCATCAGTCCACGATCAGCGATAGCAATGGCGCCTTCTGCGTCATTCAGCGCGATGCGCACGCCGGTGAGCCCTAACAGGGCGTGACGATGGTTTGGATCAATCGCCAGCGCTCGTTCAAAGTGCTTGGCTGCCTCAGTGTTTCGCTGCAATGAGTGCAACGCGTTGGCGAGGTTGTTGTGTGCCGATGCCGAATTTGGTTCGCTCGCCGCAGCCTGTGCCAGGTGATGAACCGCCTGCTCGGCCTGCCCGTTCTGCACAAGCAACATTCCAAGGAGGCTAATCACATCTTGCTGCCCGCGATTGATCCGCATGAAGAGACGCAGCGACGCGATCGCTTGTTCGATGTGTCCACTTCGCGCATCCTCAAGTGCCTTGGTGATGATGCGCTGATTGTTCATGGATGTGCGATCAGTGCAGGGTAGCGCGGATCACCGGCGAGCCCTGCATGGTGGCACGTCGCGTCGATTGGAGATGCATCAGAACATCACTTGCAGTTGGACTATTAAACTGGCATTGTTTCCGGAATCCGCCAGTCCAAGACCGCCTGCAAGCTTTCTGGTGCCATTGATTTCACCAGAACCAAAGGGGACGATGACTCGTGTGGTGAGTTTCACTTCGCGATCGCTGAAGTAGAAGTTCATGCCACACTGCGCGATCCATGGCACATCAGCGCCGTCCATCCATGAGCCTTCGCCGAACACCTGGAAGTTGTCAGTGAGGAAAGTGCTGCCCTGCATGTTGACGCCGGAGGCCCAAGCGAGTTGTGGCAGTCCGGCTGGATCGCGCATCAGCGCAAATTGTGCGATGAGTGTGGTGCCTGACAGCGTTGCCCGAACATCGGTGGTGAACCCCTGTGCGCTTGGAGTAGGAGGCGATTCCGGATTTTGTGCGCGGCCACTGGACCACACCGTTCCAAATCCAAACACGGCACCCGGAGTGGAATTTGGCAGGCTTGATTGCCATTCAAGTTGTGACCAATCTGCGCCCAGTTTCGCTTCGGCGCGCATCGCCACGGCGTAGGAGAGATTGCTGGTGGAGTCCCAGCTGTCGGTGGTCTCATTCAGTTGGCTAAACGTCCCGGCGGTGGCGCGCCACCAGTCGCACTGGTACTTGGCAGAAATGCCGGTTTCCTTTCCTGCGCCGAATCGATAATTGAAGATGGAATATTCGCCCGCCGTGATACGGCTGCTGCCGAAGAATTCACTCTCAATGTCCCACGGAACATTCTGTAGTCCAACCGTACCCGTGAGCCCGCTTCCAAAGTCTTTCCTGACCCACGCGTAGAGGGGGCGGAGTTCATTGGGCACGGTAATGAATCGGTCAGCTTGTGAGTTGTAAGCACCGAGCAGCATCCAACTGATCGAAGGATCCACTAGGGTTCCGGAGAATGTGATATTGATGCGGTGGGTTTCCATTCCCCACTTGTTGTCGTCGCCCACTTGATTACTTGCAGAATTGAACACGAACCGAGTTTGGTCCATGATGCCAATTTTGAACGTCCAACAACCATCACTGCTGCGGATGAATGCGCCGTGGTCGTAGCCGCACTGAGCGCCGTCGGTGCGGAATGACTCTCTGGTTGCACTGTCTGCAAGAACATCCTGCACGACGGCGCGAATCTGCGTGGCGCGCTCTTGAGTGACCCACGAATCTTGCTGTGCTGCGCGAATCGACGCAAGCTCTGCACGCATGGCAGCCATTTCGCTTTGGATGGTGATGGATTCCGGTGCGCCGAAGAACATGCGGATGGCAGACTAGATTGAACTCTGGGTGTTGGTAGACCAGAGCGGCCGGCGTTTGGAGTTCGTAAACTCACTCAGTGCAATTTATGCCTATGAATATCGCTCACTGCCGCGGATGCGCGCAGGTCTCGTAAATCATGAATCGTGCCGTTGCCGCCATCACCTGTGCCTGCGCCGTAGTGCTCACGTTGCTTGGTGCACCGCGCGTCGCTACTCACAGTGCCGCCACGGTGCTGGTTCCCATCTTGATGTACCACCATGTGGGCAATTGGGGCCCTTCGCGCCCAGATTGGGCTCCATGGGTCGTGTTGCCCGAAGACTTTCGTGCGCAAATGGACTGGTTGGTGCAGCATGGATATCGAACTATCAGCTTTCGTGAACTGATTGAATGCTCATCACGTGGCGTGGCGCCGGTAGGCAAGCCCGTCATCATTTCCTTTGATGACGGGTGGGCTTCGCAATGTGCAGTGGCTCGTGATGAATTGATGCCGCGCGGGTTGCGTGCCACCTTCTTCGTCTACACGGCGGCAGTTGGGCCAGTGCCGGGCGGATCTGGATATGTTTCGTGGCAAGAGTTGCGCGAACTGGAAGCGGCCGGAAATGAAGTGCAGTCGCACACAGTTTCCCATGCGCGCTTGACGGATGTGTTGCCCGAACAGTTGCAGCGTGAAATGCAGGAAAGCCGCCGCAAGATTGAGGCGGAAATGCGTCACCCGGTACAGGCGCTTGCCTATCCGTTTGGTTTGCATGATGGCACGGTGATGCAAGCGGCGCGGGTAGCGGGGTACCAGTGTGCGGTGCGTGCCGATGCGGATCCGTCAATCGGCGAACCGTTGCTCTATCGCATGCCCCGTTTGCGTATGGGTTATGGCGATGGCCTGGAGCGGTTCGCGGAGTGCATGGAAGCTTCAGGGCGCAGGCGTTGATACGGCCGGACTGCCCATGATGCAGCCCGGTTCGCTATGCAGCCCCGGACTGTCCGAGCGCCACCGCCAACTGAGCACGCCGGTTGATTCCAAGTTTCCGATATATACGCCGCGTCAATTCAGCAACGGTGTGTTGTGAGATGCCGCACTGGTCAGCGACCTCGCGTTTGGTGGATCCCTTCACCAACAGTTGCGCAATTTCGAATTCGCGCTCAGACAGGTCTGATGCGGCCGCCGTAGCGACACTCTTTGGGGGTTCCTTGCCGGAATGGCGCCCCAGGATTTGGAGGGTTGGTAGCGGTAGTACGCCCGGAAGCAAAGGTTCGACATCCACCGCTACGTGGTAGTTACACACCTGCGGCTCTTCGGGGTTGGTGATGGTGTGTCGTTGGTTACAGCGGTATAAGAATGATTCCAGCTGCTGGAGCAGTCCATACAACTCGCGAATCTCATCGCTGTTGAAGTTTCCCGCGTGGAGACTGTTCCAATAGAAATCCTTTGCGGTCTTGTCCGCGCGCGGCTTGGTCAATCGGAGGATCTCCTGGCGTCGCTCTTCGTTAAAGAGTGGCGCCATGGATGCCAGCGCCGCTTCGTCTGCTGGATCGCCAATTTCATAGGTGGCAACGATGGCTTGGCAGGTCACCGTCCATGTTGGCAGACGCCTTCCACGACCCGCTCGAAGCATCGACGTGAGCCCGACGGCCTCGAGGGCATCCATCGCCGACTGGATTTCCTTCTGCGACCGTTGTGCGCTCAACGCCACTTCCGCGATGGTTGCAGGGCGCCCAAAGCGCCGCAGAATCTCAAATGCGCACAGGTGGTTGACGTTCACCAGGGCCTCGCGGAGGCCGGGGGTACGAATGTCAATGGGTGTGGATTGTTCAGCCATCAGGTCACTTCGGGAGCACGAAAGTTGTGGGGATTACCGTCCAATAACTGTACTGCCGAGCAGCCTTCATGTAGTTCGATCGAGCCATGTCGTAGCTTAAAGTGAGGCCACATTTGCTCGTTCGTGGATTTGAGTGAGTCAGATTCGATTTACATTCGAATGGATGATGAAGTTTCGCCCTGTTCGTGGCGCACACAACCAAAAAGGATTTCGATCCCTGCTCTGATTAATCAGCGCTAG
>JBILYM010000181.1:0-4756 GCA_044377725.1 Phycisphaerales bacterium | reverse complement strand
TCAACTGGGCGAGTGAGGCGCCGGTTGGAAGCCACGCGGGTAGGAAATCGGTCAAGGTCTGCATGAGTGGCGGAAGTATATGGAGGTGCGGTCAGACGGTGGTTGGCACTTCAGCGCGGCTCCGGGCAAGTGCCGGGAAATAGTCCTGGATGGCGAAGACCTGCCAATGTCCACTGCGGAGCGCTTGAATTGCCTGAACGGCAGCACGTGCGCCTGCCATGGTGGTGATGATGGGCAGGTTGGCCCGAACCGCTTGGGCGCGGATGCGACCTTCGTCAGTATTTCCGCCCTTTTTGGTGGGCGTGTTGATCACCAGTTGCACTTGACCGTTGGACATGAGGTCAACAACGTTGGGGCGCTGACCGGTGGCGATCTTGGGAATAGCCGTGCATGCCACGCTGTACTGGTGCAACATGCGCGCGGTGCCTTCCGAGCAGAGCACTTCGAAACCCATACTGGCAAGGCTGCGTGCCACTTCGACTGCTTGTTGTTTGTCGGAATCGCGCACGCTCAAGAACACTTTGCCGGAGGTGGGCAGCTTGACGCCGGCGGCCATCTGCGCTTTGGCGAATGCAACGGGCAGGCTGCGGTCCGCACCCATCACTTCGCCAGTGGAACGCATTTCTGGACCGAGGACAACATCGACGCCGGGGAACTTTGAGAACGGGAAGACGCTTTCCTTCACGGCATAGAAGCCGGTGTCAGGAATCTCCTTGGTTCCAAGTTCTTCCAGCGATGCACCCATCATGACCTTGGCGGCAATGTTGGCCCAGGAAACGCCCTTGGCCTTTGACACAAACGGTGCGGTGCGCGAGGCGCGCGGATTGACTTCAATGATGTAGACGGTTTCGTCCTTGACGGCCATCTGCACATTCATCAGACCGCGCACACGCAAGCGCTCAGCGAGGGCGCGCGCTTGATCGCGAATTCGATTGACGATGCTTGGCGGCAGGCTGTACGGCGGAACGGTGCACGTGCTGTCACCGGAGTGAATGCCCGCTTCTTCGATGTGCTCCATCACGCCGCACACCAGCGCACGCGGGCGTGCACTGCGCTGCTCAACTTGCTTGGAACGGCTTGCTTCATGCGGTTCAAAGTCAGCGACGACGTCGACATCAACTTCAATGGCATCGGACAAGAAGCAATCAATTAAGACTGGCGCGTTTGCCAAGTCGCTGACATTCACGGCAGTAGTCATGTAGCGGCGTAGTGCGGGCTCATCGAAGCAAATTTCCATGCCGCGTCCACCCAGGACATAACTGGGGCGCACTAGCACTGGGTAACCAACGCGGGTTGCTTCAGTGACTGCTTCGTCAAGACTGCGCGCGATTCCGGATGGTGGTTGATTGAGACCAAGCTCTTCAAGGATGGCCTTGAAACGATCGCGATCTTCCGCGAGGTCAATGCTCTCAACGCTGGTGCCGACAATCGGAACGCCAGCGGTCACTAGGCCGTGTGCGAGATTGAGCGGGGTTTGGCCACCGAATTGCACGATGCAGCCGATCACTCCGCCCGAGCGCTCGGACTGATCGATGCCGCCGCCATTGAGTCGTTCGACAACGTTGAGTACATCTTCAAGCGTCAGCGGTTCAAAGAACAGCAAGTCGCTAGTATCAAAGTCCGTGCTGACCGTCTCTGGATTTGAGTTGATCATCACGCTTTCGAGCCCCATCTCGTCGGCGGCGAACGCTGCTTGGCAGCAGCAATAATCAAACTCAATACCTTGGCCAATGCGGTTGGGGCCGCCGCCGAGGATGATTACTTTGGGGGTAGCGGAGATGCGCGTTTCATCTTCAGTGATGCGCTTTCCATCTACAAAGTAGGGTTCTTCGTAAGTGCTGTAGTAGTACGGCGTGGCGGCTTCAAATTCTGCGGCGCAGGTGTCAACCAGTTTGAAGACCGGCTCAACGCCCATGGCCTTACGGGCGGCACGGACTTGCAGAATGGTGGTTGGGCTGATGGTGCCGAGCCACACATTTGCCAGCTGTGCATCGCTGTAGCCCGCTTTCTTTGCAGCAAACATCAAGTCGCGCGAGCAGCCTTCCAGCGTCTTCGCGACGATGATTCGATCTTCAAATGCAACCAGTTCGGCGAATTGCCGGAGGAACCAGCGATCGATCTTGGTGATCTGATAGACGCGGTCGACGCTCCAGCCCATCTTCAGTGCGTAGCGAACGAAGTACAGGCGACCCTGGCTTGGAACCGCGAGTTTGCGCAGCAGCGTGTCTTCTGGAATTGGCCAGTCGGCGGACGCGGCTTCGGTGGGGCGAAGCACTTTGGTTTCTGAACTGGTGGCGGTGGCGGTGATTCCTGCGGCGGTAGCTGATGCTGCGGCCACTCCAGCGCTTGCATTGGTGCGGTGTTGCTTCAGCCAGCGATCGTTGTTGTCGAGGCCGAATCCGAAGCGTTTCACTTCCATACTGCGAATCGCTTTTTGGAATGCTTCCTTGAAGGTGCGGCCGATGGCCATCGCTTCGCCGACCGACTTCATTTGCGTGGTGAGTGTCTCGTCCGCTTCGGGGAATTTCTCGAATGTCCAGCGTGGCATTTTCACTACCACGTAGTCGATCGATGGCTCAAAGCATGCGCTGGTGTTGCCAGTGATGTCGTTGGTGAGTTCATCAAGCGAATAGCCAACCGCCAGCTTGGCGGCGATGCGCGCGATCGGAAATCCGGTGGCTTTGGAGGCAAGCGCAGAGCTTCGCGAGACGCGCGGATTCATTTCAATGACCACCATCTCACCGGTCTCTGGGCACACGCCGAATTGCACGTTGCTGCCGCCGGTTTGCACGCCAACTGCGCGCATGATGGCGAACGCGGCGTCGCGCATTCGTTGATATTCCTTGTCGGAAAGCGTCATAATTGGCGCAACGGTGACACTGTCGCCGGTGTGCACGCCCATCGGGTCGATGTTCTCGATGCCGCAGACAACGATGCAGTTGTCCTTGCGATCACGCACGACTTCGAGTTCGTATTCCTTCCAGCCGAGCACGCTTTTGTCGATGAGCACTTGGCCGATCATGCTGGCGGACAAGCCACGTCGCACGGTCTCTTCAAACTCTTCCAGGTTGTAGGCGATGCCGCCGCCGGTGCCGCCGAGCGTGAATGCTGGACGCAAGATGGCTGGCAAGCCGCATTCCTTGAGGAATTCGCGTGCTTCGTCCATATTGGTGACGGTGCGTGAAAGTGGTTGGCGCAGACCAAGTTTCTCAACGATCTGTCGGAATGCTTCGCGATCTTCGGCGCGATGAATGACTTCGCGGTCGGCGCCGATCATCTCTACACCGTGGCGTTGCAGGATGCCGTCATCCCAGAG
This sequence comes from Phycisphaerales bacterium, assembly GCA_044377725.1. Classification (GTDB taxonomy): domain Bacteria; phylum Planctomycetota; class Phycisphaerae; order Phycisphaerales; family SM1A02; genus UBA966. The sequence goes on along the minus strand of JBILYM010000181.1, from coordinate 1,440 downwards.
TGCGCATGCGCAGTTGAGTGCGGTCTGACCACCAAGCGTTGGAAGCAGCGCATCGATCGGTGTGCCAAGTTCCTTCTCGCGGATGATGATTTTTTCAACGGCCTCAGGAGTGATGGGCTCGATGTAGGTTCGATCACTGAACGCGGGATCGGTCATGATCGTCGCGGGATTGGAGTTCACCAGGACGACGCGGAAGCCCTCTTCATGGAGCGCTTTGCATGCCTGTGTGCCGGAGTAATCGAACTCGCAGCCTTGACCAATGACAATGGGTCCAGAGCCGATGATCAGGATTGTGTGGATGTCTGTGCGACGTGGCATCGTGTGGGACCGACCCTGAGGCCGGCGGGGGAAAGCGGTGCGCGCGTCTGGGTATGCGCGGCGGCAGTCGGCCGCGTGCAGTGCCCAAACTTGCGGGAGGATAGCGGAAGGTGCATCTGCGCGGTCGCTGCGGGTACACCTTGGGCTCATGAAGCCAGAACCCACAGGATTCATTGCAGAAACTGCCGCGCCCGCCATGGATCTCATGGGGATCGTGTGGTGGTTGGCGGCGGCAGTGGCTGCGGTGGCGGCGTTGATGGCGATAGCGGTCACCCTCCTGGTGGTGACTGGATTCATCGTGCGTGCGCGGGCTGGCGATCGATTGGCGTGGAGCGGAGCGATGGGTGCGATCGAGGCGCTGCTGCGACCGCTGTCACGGTTCATTCATCGCACCAAGTGGGAGGGATTCGATCGATTCAAGGTGCCAGAGGGCGGATTCGTGATTGTTGCAAATCACGCTAGTGGGCTTGACCCGCCACTCATGCAATTTGCAGTGCCGCGTCGCGTGCGCTTCATGATGGCAACGGAACAGATGCATCCGATGTTCAGTTGGTTCTGGCGACAGTTGCGCGTGTTGCCAGTCAGTTACACGGCGGCAGACGCGGTGATGTTTCGCGAAGCGGTGCGCCATGTAAAGGGCGGTGGTGTGGTGGGGGTTTTTCCGGAGGGGGAAATTGAACGACCGCCGTGCGTGCTGGCACCGTTTGTAGAAGGAACGGGCACACTGGTAGCACTGACGAAAGCGCCGGTGGTGTTACTGTGGATTCACGGAACGCCGACGATTGGCAACGCCCTGCTCGACCCACTTGTGCCGCGCGGTCGCGCGCGTGTGCAATACGTAGGAACGTACGACTTCGCTGCTGAAGGAGTACGCGACGCAAAGGAAATCACGGCACGCTTGCGAGCAGAACTCGCGCGCGTGAGCGGATGGCCGATGCGTGAGAAATAGGATAAATAGGTGCCGTTCACCCCTATCCCCATTTTCGGGGGGGCGTTCGAAGTGAGTTGAGTCGTACACCGCCCCCTCCGTTGCGCGCGGGACCCTCGGACGCGGACGGCTGCGCTCCACAAGGTTCCGCTTAGCCTCGGGCGAATCTGTTCGTCCGGTTGGCACCCACGGGG
>JBILYM010000026.1:0-14072 GCA_044377725.1 Phycisphaerales bacterium | reverse complement strand
GCGTGGGCCGAATCGTTCAGCATCAGCGCCTGCCTGATGGCCGGCATGACATCATGTTGCACGGGGTTGCTCGTGCAAAGATCATTGCGATGCATGAAGCGGATGATTCACGACCATACCGCATGGCAGAGTTGGAGCCGCTTGAGCCGCTCGATATGACCCGTCCGCGCATGATGCGCGTGCGCCGAGCGATGCATGCATTGCTTGCGCGCCCGCGCTTGGAGCGCGTCATCGCGGCGCGTCATGTACTCGATTGGTTTGCTCGTGATGACGTGCCGACTCATGCCGCGATTGAAGTGGCGGGGTATGCATTGGTGCGCAATGCAGAAGCTCGATATCAATTGTTGGCCGAACCAAATGCATTTCGGCGCGCGGGGATTGTGCGCGATGCGATTGTGGATCTCGAGCGCTTGATTTGCATGGCGGAACGCCAGCACAGCGCCGATTGGCCGAAGGGTGAGAGTTGGAATTAGGGGCGGGGTGAGCCGGTGGGCGCGGAGGGTGGCGATGGCGCAACAGGCGCGGATGGCACCAGAGGCGCGGATGGCGCAACAGGTGCGGATGGCGCAACAGGAGCAACCGGCGCCGCAGGCGCATCCCCTACTGACGGCGTACTCGGGACGGTTCGCAGGGCCGGCAAATGCGCACGACTGGTGGCGGCATCAAGGGCGGTGTTCCACTCGGCGAGTTCGTTGGCGAAACGTTGCAGCAGCGGGGCGGGATCGCCTTCAATCACGATCTGAGTGATGGCGTCCCCTTTCTCCAGGACGTCAACCACGGCTTGGCCCGATGCAACGGTGCCAAAGATAGGAATGTCCAAATTCCAACGCGATTGCTCCTTCACCGTCACGAAGAACTGTGTTCCGTGCGCGCGCTGACCATCAGTGGACTTCTGCATGGCCACCATGCCTGGACCGTCAAACATGAGTTTGGCACTGAATTCACGAAGAATGGTGTAGCCCGGGTCGAACGACTGACTCGGCCCGCCACTTTGGCGCAAGACACGCGTCCAATCATGAAAGGCACTGCGGTCGTAAGCGCCGCGCTGCACGAGATTGACAAAGTTGGCGCAGGAAATGGGAGCTTCGGTAACACGCAAGGTGATTCGAAATGTGCCGCGCGCGGTATCGACACGTGCCGTGAGTGCGGGGGTAGAGGCAGAGGAAGGCGCTAGCGTCGGCGCCGCCGGAGCGGTAGTGGTGGGCGACGTGTTGGTGGTCGGCGTCACGGCCGTTGGCGGCGCAGCGGTGGTCGCCTGCGGGCCGGCAACAAACGCAACGTTGCATGCAAGTGCAAGTGCCACGGTTGCCAACACGTGGCGATGGTTCCGTATGGAGCGGGTTGGGTTCATCATTGGTGATTTATCGATCGTTCGCACTACCGCCACTCGGTGTCGGCGCATCCATGTCAGTGGACTGATCGCTCGCCGAATCGCCGGCGTTGAGTTGGGCGATGCGATCATCGATCCCCCGCAGTCGCCATTGCGCGGTGCGCGTTTCCGCGTCACACGCCATGATGCGCTCCGCGAAGATCGCACGTGTTCGTGGATCACCGGATGATGCTTGCTCCATACGAACAGCCGTGTCCCGCACTAGTCGGCGCCGTTTGTCGATCAATTCTTGCAAGCGCCGCTGCGCGCCCAGAAGCGCAACCACTGTCTGCGGCGGCGCGCCCGACTGCGCACTCGCCACGATGGCGTCAAGCTCCTCCGAGTTGGCAGCGCGCTTACTCAGTTCGCGACGCGATGCATTCAATCGCAACTGCAGGTCGTACATCATGGCTGTGAGCGGCTCGCCCAGTGATGGCCCGCCGATCTCCGTGGCGCGTGCTACCGAAAGTTCAAGTGCGCTTTCGGAATCAAAGATCCATGGCCAGATGGATCGATCTGCAGCATCACGCAGGAGCTCCGCCGCGGGCGCCGGAAGCATCTTTAAGAGCGCAAGCGCGGCGTCATGATTGGCCGCACGCAACGGTGCTTCGGACGCGCGATCGCGTGCGGCGAACTGGTCGAGCAAGCGAATTCGTTCGTCGATGGTGGCCTGCGGAGCGGTGAGTTCCCACGCCGGTCCCCAGGATTCTTCAAGCCGTGCTCGATCAAGAGCGTTGCTCATCAGTTCCACACGCCGCGCGGCGATGACATTGGCGAGGCGTGACCAATGTCGTTCCAGCGCGCCCTCAATTCGGCGGCGATCCACCCCAGTGATTCCGGATTCATCCAGTAAATCCGGCAAACGAACAGCCGCTGCGGGATCATTGGCGGGTACGTCATCACGCTTCACCACGCGCATGAATAGCGCCATTCCAGGCAGTTGTGCGGGTTCGCTTGTTCGAAGCGTTGCGGCACGTGTGATGAATTCCATGTCCGCCGCAGCAAGTGTGCGGCGCCAGTCAATGGTTGCTTCCAGAAGTGCGGCAAGCTCTGGACCAGCCATTGGTTCCAACGAGCCTGTGGCAGTGGCACTTCGGTAGGCAGCAGACAATCGTGAGTGAACGAGCGCGGATGCGTTGGCGTACGACACCTTGGTGAGCGACTCGTACTGCAGGACCAACGAATCCAGAGAATCCTTCGCGCCCGGTTCGGCGCCCAGGGCCGCGGCGGTGGCGCGCATCTCCTCGGACGTGGACGGCGCTGGCACCAGCGTGGCCATGAGTTCCGACTCGGCTGTGGCGCGAGCGGCGGTGCGTGCGTCGCGGCTGGGATTGGCGCCGTTGCCATGCGCGGGGCGCGCGGTGGCAAGTGCTGGCGTGGCAGGGTTACTGGTTGGAGCCGCTGCAGGTGGGGCGATCGGTACTTCGGGCGCTGGCGTCACTGGTGGATTCGGTGGCGCGGCGTCCGGCGCACCCGCAGCGGGCGGCGCGGTCATGAGTGCAGCGCTGAGAATCGCGACGAGCATCTGCGACGAGCATATCCTCGGTGCATGCCTTCCTACTGGCTTTGCAAGACCGAACCCACCGTCTATTCCATCACTGACCTGCGCCGCGACGGCGTGACGGGCTGGGAATGCATTCGTAACTACCAAGCGCGCAATTTCATGCGCGATTCCATGTCGCCCGGCGATCGAGTGTTAATCTACCACTCCAACGCGGAACCGACCGGTGTCGCCGGCGTTGCCGAGGTGGTGGGCGAGGCGCGCGCTGATCCGACCCAGTTTGACCCCAAGAGCGAGTACCACGACCCAAAGTCAACACGCACGGCGCCCCGGTGGATGATGCGTGACCTCAAATTCGTGGAGTGCTTCACGCAGGTGGTGGCGCTGGAAGAATTGCGCACCGCAGCCGCCCTGCAGTCCATGGTTGCGCTGCAGAAGGGAAATCGCCTCAGCGTGACGCCGGTCACCGCCGCGGAGTTTGCCGCGGTGCTGCGACTTGCGAATTCATCGAAAGGCCGGAAGCGCTGATTGGGGTATCGTTTACCGTGTCGCCGGCATTCGCTGGCGCAAGGAGGACTTCATTGCCAATCGGAATCATCGCGCTGGGAATCATTGGTTTGATCGCCGTGGTAGCACTGGGGCTCGTGCTGTGGGGCATTGGTGTTTACAACACACTCACGCGCTCACGCATTGCTGCGCAGGGTTCGTTTAGTGGTATTGATGTTGAACTCAAGCGTCGCCATGATCTGGTGCCAAACCTGGTCAATACCGTCAAGGGCTACGCGGCGCACGAGAAGCAGACCTTTGAAAGCGTCATCTCCGCGCGCGCCGCTGCGGTGCGTCCCGGCATGAACATGGACGAGCGCCTCAAGGCAGAACAAGGCCTGGGCGGTGCACTTGGTCGCCTGATGGCTGTTGCCGAGGCGTATCCAGACCTCAAGGCCAATCAGAATTTCTTGCAGTTGCAGGGCGAGCTTTCGCAGATTGAAAATCGAATCGCTGGAGCGCGTGGTGGATACAACGGCGCGGCGCAGACGTTCAACTCCACCGCCCGGCAGTTTCCTGCACTGTTCATTGCCCGCATGTGCGGATTCCAAGACATGCCATTCTTTGAAGTGGATGATCCGGCGCAGCGCAACGCTCCGCAGGTTCAGTTCTGACGGATTTCGTTGGCATGGCACGCGAACGCATCGTTTCTGCAGCAGAACAAGCCACCGACGCTGAACAGGCAACCGGTGCGCTTCGTCCTGTTCGCATTGATGAGTACGTTGGTCAGCGTGATCTCATTGAGCGGATTCGCATTGCCATCGAAGCAGCCAAGGGACGCGGCGAACCGATGGAGCATGTGCTTCTGCATGGTCCACCTGGGCTTGGTAAGACCACGCTGGCGCATGTGATTGCCGCAGAAATGGGCACCCGCGCCTATGTGACCAGCGGCCCCGCGCTGACCAAGGCGGCCGATCTGATTGGCACACTCACCAAGATGGAGGCGCATGATGTCCTCTTCATTGATGAGATCCACCGTCTGCCCACCGCGGTTGAGGAATACATCTACCCCGCCATGGAAGACTTTCGCATCGACTTCACTGTTGATAGCGGCATGAATTCCAAGGTGGTGACGATCGGGCTGCGGCCGTTCACGTTGATCGGTGCAACGACGCGCTCTGGTCTATTGACGCAAGCGCTGCGATCACGCTTTGGAATTGCGCACAACCTTGGCTTCTATCCGGTCACTGACATTGTTGCCATCTTGGCGCGTGCCGCCGGGTTGTTGCGGATGGATGGAATTCCCGCAAGCACCTTGCAGTCGATTGCCGAACGGAGTCGCGGCACACCGCGCGTGGCGCTTCGGCTCTTGCGTCGCGTGCGTGATTTCTCCGCGGTGCGTGCCGCCGGGCGGCTCGACACTCGGGTGGTTGACGACGCGCTTGCCCTTGAGGGCGTCGATGCGCTGGGGCTTGATGAACTTGACCGCCGCTACTTGCGGACATTGGCCACCACGTACGGAGGCGGTCCGGCCGGTCTGGAAGCGATCGCCGCCACGATCGGTGAAGATGCGCTCACGCTTGAAGACGTCGTTGAGCCGTACCTGTTGCAGGTGGGATTCTTGGCGCGCACTCGGCAGGGTCGCCGGTTGACCCATGCAGCATTCCGGCACGTGGGCATCGAACCGCCCGCGCGTTCGGAAGAACTCTTTGATTGACACATCCGCGTTGTGCGGGTTGCAGCGTGCTCAGCGGTTGATCGCTTGCGTCGTGAAGGGCATAGCGCTTGCTTTGCCACCGATAGCGATGTTGATTCCACCGAAATACTGGTCCTGAATGGCGTCATAGCCAATGGTGGCCAGCAGCGTGAAATCAGGCATTTCGCGACTCAAATTGGCGGTGAACAGGCGGAAGTCGTTCTCTTCGAGGTCGTAGGTTGGAACGAACGACGCTGTGTAGGCCTTGCTGATCTGGTAGTTCACGCCACCGGAGAGCAACGAGTCAGAGAGGTACACGCTCTCCGGTGCAAAGTTGTTGATGCCACGGTATTCGATGAATGTTGAAACATCCGGCGCGTGTTGCATGGTGGCGCCGATCGAGCCGCGGCCAGCGCTGGCAAGACCAAACGCACCGGTGCCGTCCGAGGGCAGATCATCAGCAAGCAGATAGGTAATGCTGCCACGCAGCGTCAACGAACTACTCGCCGCAAACTGGAAGCTGCTGTACGCGTTACGACCCCACTGACTCAATTCCGGGCGCCACGCGAAATACTGCGGGAACAGACTCTGCTTGTACTTGGCGCCGTCGTTGTAGTTACGTGCTAAATCATCGCCGCTTTCGTTCCACATGATGCCAACATCAAACATCAACCAATCGACGGACTGCCAATTTCCTGGGCCGCCGCGCATGGTTTGCAAGCGTTGCTTCAGTCCAGCTTGCACGACAGCGCCGCCGGTGGCGCCTTCCATCTCTTGGTCGTAGATCGCGTAGGCGAGGTCATCGGCGGAGTTGTAGCCAGCCCAAGTGTTGACGTACGGAGTCAGCACATGGCGCATGCGGTGCAGATCAAGTGTCGCCACTTCGAACTTGTCAAAGTTGGAAGTGAAGTCGGCGCTGGAGCGGAAGCCGGTAGCGATGATGGCACGGAAATCTTCCGCTTCGGTGTTGTAACTGGTGCGATCACCGCTGATGTATCCAAAGACGTTCGCGGAGGTAAATGGCGTGATTTTCCAGCCATTACCACCGAATGTTGAGGAGAGTTCTTGGCGGGTGAAGATGCGCGAGACCGTATCGCCGTTGTAGCCACTGGATTCGTACAGATCCGTCAGCGTGGTGGCATTGGTGAACGTCTTGCCGGGCGCATACGTTTGGCCGTTCAGGTTGAACGTATTGGGTCGTACGCCCGTACTGTCTTGTGAACCGCGGCCAAACTCCAGGGCCATCAGGTTCAAGTTGTATTCCTGCTGCCAGACGAGGGAATCACCAAACAGCGTATCGCCCCAACGCTTGTAGGCAACCTCAGGGAATTTGCGCACCTGGTATGGCCGCGATGCCAACTGCGAACTGTTGGTAATCACGTCGTTGGTTGGAATAGCTCCAAGTGCAGAGAACTCCGAACGGTCGCCGCGATCAACATAGTAGGTACTGGTTTCGCGCTGAAACTCAGTGGCAAATTGTTGCTGCCGCCAGACCTGCAGGAAACTCTCATCGCTGACGTAGGAAGTGCGTAATTCCAATTTTGACGTATCGGAGAACACAAATTCGCGCGACAGATTGAATGTGCCGCGAATGGTCTCGGTGGCAACCACTTCCTCGCCTGCGGAGGTCTGCTCAGGATTTCCGAAGTCGTCGACGATTAATGCGTCAACCTTGGCACCACCTACTTTGCCGCGAACGCCGCCGCCAACACCGTAATTGGTGAGTGCTTCTTGCACCAGATTCAGGTCAGTATCGCGCGGCTTGGCGATCCCCATCAGTGAGAATAGGTCCCACTCGGAGTAGATTTGCGCGCCGGTCAATTCGTTGTAGTTGCCACCAATGGCTCGAATCGGCGGCATCATGTCGCCTTCGGATGCAAAGGTGGGTAGCCAGAAGAATGGCACTGCACCAGACTTGAAAGTCACGTTGTCAGCACGGAGTTTGCTGATGGTTCCGCCGTCGGCGCCTTCGGCTTCGGTGATGGTGGCGCGATCGGCACCGATGGAAAGATGCGGCTCGAAGAACTCGCTCATGGAGATCTGAATGTCATTACCTTCAAACTGCTGCTGCGAGTACTGGCGCAATTCCGCGGCGCGTGCAATGAGTGGTATGCCACTTCGAGCGGTGGTGCGGAGCACGCTGTCCACCATGCTTGCTTTGCCGGTAGCAAAGTCGTAGTAGGCACGGCGGGCGCGGATCACATACTTGAAGTCAGTGGCGTAGACATCACCCTCCAGGTAAATGCCAGCCACGGACTCAGCGGTGGTTTCAGTGGATCCACCCTTGAGCGCACCGAGTGTTCCCTTCTTCAGAAACACCACGCCACGATCAGCGCGCATTTGCAAGGCTCGCGATGCGCCCCCTTCAAACCGCGGCAACACATCAATGGTCACGCCCTTGGTGAGTGCAATTTGATCCGTCTGCGCGTCGGCATTAATCTGCTCGGCGGCAAAGGACACCATGCTGTCCGGCGCAACGATTGGTCGTGATGATGAGCCGGGGATCGCTTCGCCAGCAACGACGGGAATTGGCGGTGCGGCAGGCATTTGTGCCATCAATTGTGCAGCGCCGGGCTGCGCGGCGGCTTCCAGCTTTGCGGCAACACTTCGGTCGAGCGGTGCGTTTTCACCAACCACCATCGGGGCTGGCTTGGGCGGCGGCGGCGGTCGAAGTACTTCAGGAAGAATGCGCAGCGCGGGTGGCTTGGCGCTCAGTTCAACCAAGTAGGCGGCGAGCCGCTGTTGCGCGCGCGCCAGGTCTTCGTTGGCCGCAGGAGCGGTTGGCTCAAAGAGCACCGCTGAGAGCGAGACATCGCCGTAGGTGCTAGCAGTGATGAAGAGGTTCGAACCGCCAGCGCCGAGACCGGCCGCCTTGGTGGGCTCGATGGTTTCCGGGAACCACACAGCGATCTGCGTGATCAGCCCCTTGGCGCTTGGAATCCGTTCGATCCAGATGACCGCGCGGTCGGAAGTGAAGTCATAGGTGCCAAGGTTCACACCGACGCGGCCGGTGAGATAGACGCGCTGTGTGCTGTCCACTTTCCAGACGTGAGCATTGGTGGCCCGAAGCGTGATCGGCCACACACCGGGCTCGGTGGGGATGACAAATCCGCCCAATCGATCACCCTCGACGCGTGCTCGTTCCACTTGACCATGCGCGGTGGATAGAACCGCCGTGACGCCGAGGCAACCAATGATGGATGCCAAACTTCGCATGGTGGTAATGGACGCGCCGGGCACGCGCGGAAGGCTACTTGAGCCGCGGGCGGTTCACCGCCAACTGATGGGGCGCCCGCTCAATCCGTTGATTTCTTTTAGCAAGGTCATCGCCACGATGCCGGCCAGGGCGAGCGCGGCCATGCCCAGCGCCTCGGCTTGCAGACCGGCGGCCATCAGCCATGCCGCCGCGTAGACGGCTTGCCACATGGCGCCGTAGCGACGAAGTCGTTCAGCGCCAGCAGCGCCGGGGGATCCCGCCACTTTTGCGCGCACCAGGAGCAGGAATCCAGCAAGCGCCAAGACCGGCCAAATGATTCCGATCGGCCCCGAGCCAATGAGTTCATCACCGCGCGCCACTTGCGGCCAGTAGCCGCCCGCGGCATTGCGCGCCGCGAGCGCTCCGCCGCCCAGGAGGGCGATCGACCAGAACAACCACACCGCCACCAATGAAAGAATGCGCTTGGTTCCAAAGTACGGCCGCTTGTCTTCGTATCGATGCACGCTGGCAGCAATGGCCACCGCGTGCGACATGGACCACCAGATCGGCAACGTGAACGTCAGCGTCCAGTTGGGGATCAGCATGTTGGCCGCATGCAGGAGGCCGATGGTGACGATGCCGATGGATGGAATGTGTTTGCCAATGGCGTCATAGAACATGACTGCGGCGGCAACGGCAACCGTCAAGATCAAGGCGGGCTCGCCCAGTGTGCTTGCCGAAATGACCGCTGTCATCAAGGCGCCGAACGAAAGGAGCGCTGCGCTTGAGGTGCGGATGCGGCCAGCTGCAAGCGGTCGCTCTGGGCTGAAGCGCCGATCATGGCGGACATCAAGGAGATCATTCAGGCTGGCCGCAAAACTGAACAGACCGATCGCAACCAGCGCGGTGCAAGCCAGCGCCTTCCAAAGCGGCATGTGATAAAGCGGTAGGTGCACGTACCGCGGGTCGGCACGTGTGAGCAGCGTCACCAGCCACAGCTCGCACACCGCGCCGAACGCGAGGGAGAGCCGCGTCAGTTGAAACGCGTCGAGGATGCGCTCGGCAACTGGACGCACCGGCTCATGGTAACGGGGCGCTGCTACGATCATTAGCCCGACGGTAGGCATTTCGCCCGGAACCGCCGGGCGCGTCAGTTTGCGTGTGCTCCTGAAGCAAGTTGCTTGTTCTTAGATTCAACAGAGATCCGTACCGAAATGAAGGCTGACAGCACTATTCCTGCGGACGCACGCGGGCTTCGCGTGGCGATCGTGGTGAGCGCGTATCACCGTGACATTACCGAGGCAATGGAATTGGCAGCCACTGCCGAGTTTCTGCGGCTTGGCGGTCAAGCATCGGACATCGTTCGTTTGCAGGCGCCGGGCGCATTTGAAATTCCGCTACTCATCGACACGGCGCTCGCACGTGCAGGCATTGCAGCGGCCGTAGCGATTGGGTGCATCGTGCGTGGTGAGACGCGGCATGATCGTCACCTTGGCCAAGCGGTGACCAGTGAGTTAGCGCGCATTTCTGTGACGCGTGGCAAGCCGGTTGGTTTGGCAGTGTTGACCGTTGAGAATTTGAAGCAGGCGCGCGCGCGTGCTGGTGGCGAGATCGGTAACAAGGGTGCGGAAGCAATGACCGCCGCGCTCGCCTGCGTGCGCGCGTGTGAGGACCTCCGCCAATGACGAGCAACGAACGAACCACTGGCGCCGGGGCAGCCGGTGGGCACGAACGACTTCCTGAAGGTGCAGCCACACTCGCGATGCGTCGTTGCGCGCTGCAGGCCATGTATCAATTGGACGCCGGACAGAGTTCCGATGGGGCGTTGGTTGGCATGTCACAGGCGGAAACCGATACCGATCATGCTGCTCCTGGAGACATTGAGCGTGGCATGGCGCTTGCTGCGCTGGCGTGGGAATTCCATGACGATGCCGACCGTGAAATCGCAACTTTAGCCCGCGAATGGCCGCCGCACCGGCAGCCAGTGGTGGATCGAAATTTGCTGCGCTTGGGTTGGTACGAACTGCGTCAATCATCCGAGCCGCCACGCAAAGTGGTCAGCGATGCTGTCGAATTAGCGAAGGAATTTGGAACAGCCGACAGCGGCAAGTTCGTCAACGGGGTGCTCGACAAGATCATGAACGGCGTGGGTGGCGATGATGATGCGGCCGCTGGTAATGCGGAAGCCGTGGGGGAAGGCTGAGATGTTCTTTCGTGCCGCGGTCGATGCGATCAAGCGTGGCTTGCAGAAGACGGCCGAGGTATTCGGCGCCGGATTTCGTTCCATTCTGCATGGTCGCACGCTCAGCGAGGAACTGATCGACGACATTGAGCGGACGTTGGTTGGTGCTGATGTCGGGGTGCGCGCGGCGCGCGAGATTGCTGCGGAGTTGCGCGCGGAGTTCCGGTCTGGCCGTGTGCCGCGCGGAGAGGATGCGATTGAATTCCTCAAGGCGCGTCTGAAGGCACGTTTGGCATCTGGTTCGCGTGAAATCGCAGTGGCGGCTTCGAAGCCAACAGTCGTGCTCGTGGTCGGGATCAACGGTGCCGGCAAGACCACCAGCGTTGCCAAGATCGCCAAGAGTCTGAAGGATGACGGTCGTAGTGTGCTGTTGGCTGCTGCGGATACATTTCGTGCGGGGGCCGTGGCGCAACTGGAAACATGGTCGCGCCGCCTTGGTGTGGACCTTGTGAAGGGCGCGCAAGGAGCGGATCCTGCAGCTGTGGCGTTTGATGCAGCGGAGGCGGCGATCGCGCGCGGAGTTGATGTGCTGCTGGTCGACACGGCGGGACGCCTGCACACGCAAGACAACCTGATGCGGCAACTGACCAAGATTAGGAATGTCCTTGCCAAGAAGATTCCGGGCGCACCGCACGAAATTCTCTTGGTGCTTGATGCCACCAGCGGTCAGAACGCGGTGCTACAGGCCACGGCATTCAAGGCCGCATGTGATGTCAGTGGAATATTCCTAGCCAAGCTTGATGGCACTGCCAAAGGCGGGATCGTGGTGGCCATTCGCGATGCGCTGGACGTGCCGGTGAAACTTGTTGGAGTTGGCGAAACGCCCGACGATGTACAGCCCTTTGACCCGGATAGGTTCGTGGAAGCCATGTTTGCTGCATGAGCCGGGGTGCCTAGAATGCTTCCCATGAGTCGGAAAGCGTTCACTCTCGTTGAGCTCTTGGTGGTGGTTGCCATCATCGGAATTCTCATTGGGATCATTGTTCCGAGCGCGCGGGGGATTCAGCGCGAAAGTCAGAATGCGGGGTGCCTCTCCAACCTGCGCCAAGATTTCATTGCGGTCGATTCCTACAGGCAGCAGAACAGCGGTCGTCTGCCCATGTGTGAATTCCTGCCGGTGGTCACTGATGCCGGCATTGACGGCGGGTTGCCGAACTTTCTTTCGGGCTTTATGCCAACGGATTCTTCGTCATGGATTTGCCCCTCTGACAAGGATGAAGAGTCGCTCTCAACTGGAACCAGTTACATGTACCTGCCGGGCTTGCTTCGTTACACGCCCGCTGTGCAAGTGGATGTAGTGGGGTTACTGATGTCGTTTGACCCAGCGACTACATCGATGGATCGATTGATGAGCGTTCGTTTAGATGCAGAGGCGCGCGCGATGACTGAGTTCTTTGAGCGCGAAGCAGCGCGGTATCCACTTCTGACTGACAGCCAGGATCGCCATCGCCGCGTTGGCGTGGAGCGGAACGGCGTCTATATTGATGGCAGCGCGCGAATGGCGGAAGACCTTTCGCAAGACGCCGAAACCGGAGCTACACCATGAACTTGATGGAATCAATCAGATCTCGTGACATGGATATCGGGGAGCTTTGGGAAGAGCACCGTTCGCAGATTGTTGCTTCCTTCGCCGCCGCACTTGTTGTGGCGCTGTTGGCAAGTGGATCATGGTGGTGGTTTGCTGGGCGCTGGAAGGCCCCGCCCTCGATCTTTGATTCGCCGGTGGACAACGTGCTTGGCTACTTCACTACCGATGATTTCAACATGCTTTCCGTGGATGAGCGCGTCAAGTACGTGCAGCAGTTCATCGGTCGATTCCGTGGAATGAACCAGCAGGACAGTGTGGTGGCTTCGGCGTTCTTGGCTGGTGTCACCGGCAAAGTGCGCGAGCAGATGACGCAGAACGTGCGAATTCTGGCGAAGGACATCTTGATTCAAGGTGCTGCTACCTATGTGAATTTGCCAGTTGGTGAGCGCGGAGCATTCATTGACAAGTGGGTGGCTGATTGGTTCCGCTTTGCAGAGACCACCGCTACGGGCAAGGAATCAGAGAGCACCAACGATGACATCATGACCAACGCGCGCGCGGAAGCGAAGCGCGGCGAAGAGCGTCAGCGGGAGCGCATGAAGGGCAAGAGCTTGACTGACAAGGGCGCGGATCGATTCCTTGGATTCTGGGAGAAGGAAGTTGAGCCGGCTTCCAGTCCGCGCGAGCAGGCGCAGATTTCGCGATTCATGGACGCGGTGCGCACGCGCATGCTGACTGGACAGTGACAGGCGCGCGCGCGAGCAACGGTGGTGCGGGTATGGATGCCGCATTACCGGTATTGCGCGCCGCGGCCGAGATCACCGAATGCATGCGCACTGCGCGAGCCATGGTGCTGACGGCTGCCACGGGCAGCGGTAAGACCACGCAAGTGCCACAGATTTTGGCGCGTTCCGGGCTCGTCGAGGGGCAGATTGTGGTGTTGGAGCCGCGTCGGTTGGCGGCACGCATGACCGCCCGGCGGGTGGCCGAAGAGATGGGCGTGGCGCTTGGTGAGGACGTTGGATTCCAAACGCGATTCGAGCGCGTGGTCGGACCGCGCACACGCATTCGATTTGTCACCGAAGGGGTGTTCTTGCGCCAAGCGCAGCGTGATCCATTGCTCAAGGGCATTGGTTGCGTGTTGCTTGATGAGTTTCATGAGCGCAGTGTGTTTGCTGATCTTGCGCTTGGAGTGGTTCGTGCGGCGCGCCAACAGCGCCCGACATTGATGGTGGCCGCCATGAGCGCAACCATGGACGCAGGGCAGGCGGCCGCGTATCTCAATGCGCCAGTGCTTACGGCGGAGGGTCGCGCGTATCCAGTGAGTATTCGCTACGAGCCGGGGGCGGAAGGTGCGCCGGTGTGGGAGCGCGCAGCGCGTGCGGTGCGACGATTGGTTGATGAAGGACACGAAGGCGATGCGTTGGTATTTATGCCCGGCGCCTTTGAGATTGATCGCACCGTGGATGCGGTACGTGCCGAACTGCGTGTGATCGCCGGAGGCAGCGCGTTTGATGTGGTGCCGCTGCATGGATCAATGCCAGCTGATCGACAAGACGCGGCGGTTGCGCCCGCTGCGCGCGGTCGGCGCAAGGTCATTGTGGCCACCAATGTTGCGGAAACTTCGATCACCATTCCCGGTGTCCGCATGGTGGTTGACTCTGGATTAGCGCGCGTTTTTCGCGTGGATCCGCGCCGCGGGCTGAATGCGCTGCGCACGGAGGCGATTAGCCGTGCCAGTGCCGATCAACGCTCTGGCAGAGCTGGGCGAACGGCACCGGGAGTATGCGTGCGTTTGTGGACGGAGTGGGAGCAAGCGCAGCGGCCCGCGGCGGAGACGCCAGAGGTGCGTCGTATTGACCTCGCGGAATCAATGTTGATGGTGCTCTCGATGGGGTTCGGCCCATTTGAGAAATTTCCGTGGCTTGATCCACCGAGTGATGATGCGGTGTTGCGCGCGCGCGGGACGCTTGAATCGATTGGCGCGCTCCAAGCTGATGGAATGTTGACCGCGCTTGGTAGTCGGCTTGCGCGCATTCCTGTGCATCCACGGC
>JBILYM010000180.1:0-4794 GCA_044377725.1 Phycisphaerales bacterium | reverse complement strand
GGTACTGGAAGCGATTCCGGTCTCCGCACTCGCCGCCATTCTTGTGTTCACCGGATACAAGCTCGTCAACCCAACGCAGGCCAAGGCACTATGGAAGCAAGGACGCGCTGAGTTTGGGATATTTGCGCTGACGCTGGTGGGAATCGTGGGCATCGACCTACTCACCGGTGTTGCCCTCGGCGTGGCAGCATCGTTTATCAAGCTGGTCTACACGTTTACGCATCTGCGGATCCGCAAGGACGTGCGTGGAGAAACAGTCCACCTGCACCTTGATGGAGCAGCAACATTCCTGCGTTTGCCTGCGCTCGCTGCGGCGTTTGAATCGGTTCCCCGCTCATCGGAACTGCACGTGCACGTGGAGCGTCTCACCCACGTTGACCACGCGGCGCTTGAGGTGATCATGGGATGGGAACGCCAAGCCACGCGAGCTGGTGGCAAGCTTGTCATGGAGTGGGATGAGGTGAATATGCTCTACAAACGAGCACGTCCAGTACCTGAGCTCGCTGCCGTAGTGGTCAACTAATCCGGTACATCCAAGAACGTGACGATTCCGGTCTTGACGTCGTACATGGCTCCGACCATGATGATGTCGCCAGCATCCAGCATCGACTGCAGCGTGGAACTGCCGGCCTTGATCGTGCGCATCACGTTCCGAACGTTCAGCTCCGCAACGCGGTCAACAAACACCGCGTTGTGTGAGGTGCGGTCTGCCGCAATGGTGGTCTCCAGGCGGACCGCTTCGCGCAGGGGTTCAAGAAGATATGGCAGGTTTTCCAGTCCCACTGCGGCGACTGTGGGCGCGTCGGCGGTGGCAAGATCGCAGGCAACCTTGACGGCACCGCATCCCGTGTGACCAAGTACCAACACTAACTTGGCTCCGGCCACCTTACAAGCGAACTCCATGCTCGCCATCGCCTTGCGGGATGGAACGTTTCCTGCCAAGCGACAACTGAATACATCACCAATCCCTTGGTCGAACAACATTTCGACCGGAGCGCGAGAATCGATACAGCTGAGTACGACCGCTATTGGGTGCTGACCAGTGCTGGTGGCATCGATCTGCCGCGCCAGGTCACGGTGCAGGCGGTGTCCGGATCTGAAACGCTGATTGCCAGCACGCAGAAGTTCCAAGGCGCGCTGCGGAGTGAGCGAAGCCTGCACATCGCGGGTGGTTACATCCACATATTGGATACGGTCGGGTAGCTGGTATCGATCCTGAAAGCCGACCAAACTCACACTGATTCCCCGCGCCGGTCCAGCCTCGTCGCGGAAGGTGCGAATCAATCCGAGAATGTCTGGATCGATGTAATCACAGGTGCGCGCGTCCAGCACCACTCGCTCGCCAGGCTTGATTGACTCCAACGCGTCACGAATAGCCGCGCGATTAAGGAAGGTGACTTGGTCCGCCAACTCAATGCGATTCACTGTTCCGCTGGCGTGATTTTCACGGCTAATACTCATGCCGCGGCGCAGGCTGCTGTGCAGAAGGAACAGGACGCTGGTGCCAAGACCGATCAATACACCGATGAGAAGATCGGTGAATACAATGGCGAGCACAGTGGCGATGAAGGGCAGGAACTGCGCTCGACCATCACGCCACATTTGTCGGAAGAGCTCCGGGCTCGCGAGCTTGAAGCCCGTCACCACCAGGATGGCGGCCAGGGCCGAAAGTGGAATCCGATTAATCACCGTGGGCAGAAGGAACACGCACCCTGCGAGTAAGACTCCGTGGGTGATTGTGGAAAGCCGGGTCCGCGCGCCGGCGGCAGCGTTTACAGAACTACGCACGATCACCGAGGTGATCGGCATGGCTCCAATGAATCCGGCCAACATATTGCCTGCGCCCTGCGCGAACAATTCACGATTCGGCGGGGCGATGCGCCGCTGCGGATCCAACTTGTCGGTGGCCTCAAGGTTGAGGAGCGTCTCCAGGCTTGAAACAATGGCCAGCGTGGCTGCCGCCATGTAGATCTTTGGATTGCCGATCTGCGTGAAGTCCGGAAGCCGGAAAATGCTGTCCCACCCTTGACCCTCCGTCCCCAAGACTGGCACTGAGACCAAGTGCGAATCTTCGATCGCCCACGACGATCCGGTCATACGGAGTATCTCGCTCACGGCCACACCAAGAAGTGCAGCGGCGAGTGGACCTGGGAACAGAGAATTCTTGAGGCGACTCCTGTTCCAGAAAAGGAGCAAGGCGACGCACAGCAAACCGATGAGCGCTGAGCCAAGAACGAAACTGTTCAGCACATCTGCAATTTCCGTCAGCGTGTTACGCCCGTCGGCCTGTACGAACGACATATCGCCTTCGTAGTCCGCGTCATGACCAAGAAGATGCGGGAACTGCTTCAAGATGAGGATGATGCCGATGGCAGCCAGGAGACCCTTGATGACGTTGTTTGGCAGGTAGTTCGCCACGGCACCTGCACGAAGCATGCCAAAGACAATCTGCAATACGCCGCTGATCGAAACCGCTAGAAGAAACGCCTCGAACGATCCAAGGATCTGCATCTGCGACAGCACGATGGCGGTGAGACCTGCCGCGGGACCCGAAACGCTGACATGCGAACCGCTGAACAGACCAACAACGACACCGCCGATGATGCCGGACAGGATGCCTGCGATGATCGGCAAACCAGAGGCATGCGCAATTCCCAAGCACAGCGGCAGGGCAACAAGAAAGACCACGACGCCAGCAAGGACGTCGCGACCAATGGATGGGGAGGATCCGGAGGGAGAAATACTGGTGTTCATGGGTGAATTGCGGGATGCGGGGGTGGGAGAATACAGCGCACTTATAAAGGGCGGATTGCTTGGTCTAACGAGCACATGGGGGGGGCGGCAACAGGGCTTCCTCATGCCTTACTTGGTTGACGTGAACCGAACGCTCGACACAGAAAAACTTGGCGTGTGGGATGACGGACGAGTGTTCGTGGATTTCCAGCAGGCTGGCTCCACGCAACACATAGCGAATTACATTCCGGACTTCTGGGTCTGGGATGCACTGAGCACCGGAACACAGAACTACACCGAGTTCGCGCAGTACTGGTACGAGCAATCCTTCGGGTGGTGGCGGTCTCGGGTCGTTCCTCTTGAGCAGGCGTATAGGGCATTTCGCCGAACCTCACACACTCTGCTTGCCCGCAAATACCCGCGCCGGATCGACCACGCGTTTTACTTCTTCGAGCCGCGCGAGGTTCGCGCCCCAGTACGCGCGGCGCCAGTCCCGTAGACCGGCATCGGCGTAGTTGACGTAGGCGCCCGATCCAAGGCCCGGCCGTGCGGCGTCGATCGTGGCGCGTACCCATGCGCGGTTCCGGGCGTCAAGATCGGCGCGATCGGGCTCCCACTCAGCGGCAACCTCGGCGATGAAGCGCGCGCCGCGGTGGGCAAAGGCGGTCGCATCGGGCGCAACGCTTGCGACCGCACCGCCAAGGGCATTGCAGATGAGCATTGCCGTTCCCGCGCACCCGCCTGGTCGCACGCGTTCGCTGAATGCGGCAGAAAGCGCATCGATTGCCTCTGGATGCGCGACACCATCAGCAAGCGCCGAGGCGTTAGAAGAACGCGGACCCGATGCGCGGAGTACATGACGAGCAGCGGGCGGCGTGGACGCCGAGCTACGTTCGGAGGTCGGCGCGATATTTACGGCCGCGCGCAGCGAACGCACGAGTGCGTCGCGCGCTGTCGCGCTGCGCTCAGAGTGGACAATCACCCGCACCTGCGAATTCTCGGCGCTTCCGGAGGTGATCCATACCAGGCTTGAGGACGCGCCTGCGGGCAACGCGTCAATCCAACGAGACCATGCCGCAAGTACTGCAGGCCCTGCATCGAAACTCCAGCGAACGGTGGTCGAGTGAACGGGCACCCACGGTCGGTGCCGGAACGTCATGCGCGTCACCACGCCAAATCCGCCGCCTCCACCGCGCAGCGCCCAGAAGATGTCCGAATGCTCACGCGCGCTTGCGAGCACGATGGATCCATCGGCAAGCACTAACTCCACCTCCTCAAGCACATCGATCGCAAGACCATGGACACGCGACAGAGCGTTGAAGCCACCGCCAAGCGTGAGGCCCGACATGCCCACAGACGCACACGAGCCGAGCGTCATCGTTCGGTGGTCCATCCGGTGGTAGAGCGCAGCACCGAGTGGTCCGTTGCGAACACCACCACCAACCTGCACCGTGCCGTCTGTGGCGCCAGACTCGATGGTGGAAATCCCGGAGAGATCAAGCACCACGCCATCGCCAGTTGAGTCACCCACGAAACTGTGCCCGCCCGAACGCACCGCCAAGGGCACGCCTTCGGAACGAATCCAACGCACGGTGGAGGCCACATCGTCAGCAGTCTGGGCATGCACGACCGCGGCTGGCGACGCGCGCACACACCCGTTCCAACTAGCAGTGAAGCCGCCGTACCGCGGATCGCCGGGTTGAGAGACGGGACACCGAACCGTCGAGACGAGCGGATGTACAGGTGCACGCGTTGCTGGCGAACTCGCGCGGTCCACTTGACCACCACCGCGCGCGATGCGCGGCGCAACAAACGGGAATGCCGCGGCTGCACCGAGCAGAAACAACGCACGCCGTCGATCGCATGCCGTCGTCACCCAGCAGCCTGCTTCGGCTTCGCCGGAAACCAACGCACCCGTTCAGCCTCGCGGCCCAAGGGTGTTTCGCCGCAACGTCGTACCAACGACTTGTAGAAGCGGTCCGCTGTACGCGGGTCTCGGTACATCAGCCAACGCCCGCCCTCACAGAGCGCGGCTGCGGTGGCAGGCGAGTTGTCGGGCAT
>JBILYM010000179.1:0-4806 GCA_044377725.1 Phycisphaerales bacterium | reverse complement strand
TTGCCGGGAGCCGTGCAGTCCGGCATCGAGACCCCAGTCCTCTAGGAACAGAATGTGCAAGTCGCGCGCGACTGGCCCGCGAATGCGGATCCACGAATCGATGTAGGCGCCCACTTTGCCAGACTCGTCGCCCTTAAAGTCGGGGTCAGCAACATTGCGGCTGCCGGTTTGGGCGATCTTCCCATCTACCACGATCAACTTGCGGTGGTTGCGAATATCCACACGTTTGAACGGCATGCGCAGGATCGAAGCCGGAAGTGCGGCGATCACGTGCACTCCTTGTTGAGCTAGTTCCTTGCGCATGCGACTGCGCAGGAATGCGCGCGAACCAATGTCGTCCAACAGAAGGCGCACGGTGACACCGCGCTGCGCCGCGCGACCGAGCGCATTGGCAACGGCGGTTCCGGTGGCGTCTTGCTCAAAGATATAGAACAGGGCATCGACGCTCTGAGTGGCGGCGTCGATGTCTTCGGTCATCCACCGCAGCTGTTCGGTAGGGTCGCCGCTTAACTGCAGGAGGTTTCCATTGAGTACTGCGGGCGCACCCGATGTTTCGCCAAGATGTGCCATCTGCGTATCGGCGGTACTCATGTTGGACGCCAGCACGCGTGGATCGGACCATTCGGCGCTGAGGTTTGCGACTTCTTCAACAATGCGTGCAT
This sequence comes from Phycisphaerales bacterium, assembly GCA_044377725.1. GTDB lineage: Bacteria > Planctomycetota > Phycisphaerae > Phycisphaerales > SM1A02 > UBA966. The sequence continues at coordinate 4,144 of JBILYM010000179.1, read as the reverse complement.
GCCGACGACGGCGAACTATGCCGATTCTATTTTCACCAATCACTAAATAGAGGATCAATCCCACGATTGGCAGCGCAAAGAGCGTGGCGATCCAGGCAAGTGCCGCGTTGGGCCGGGACCCCTTGACCCAGATGATGCGCACACTCAGCCCAATGTTCAATACAAATGTAAGCGCCACCACCCATCCGAACACGCTAGCGACAAGCGGCAGCCCGAGAGTCTCGCGCAGGAGTTGATTGATGAGATGATCCATCCGTCAGTCCCGGGGTCGCGCAGACGGTCAGTCGCAGATTTCAAGGATCTCGAATCGCTTTTCCCCTTTGGGCAGATCCGCGCGGACCGTTTCGCCAACATGCGACTTCATCAACGCCACGCCGAGCGGACTCGAAGAGGTGACCTCGATGTAATCGCCATCGTCGTCAGTGGGATTTCCAACCAACTTGAACTTCTGCTTTTTGTTGGTGGTCGTGTCGCGGAGCAACACGGTGGCACCCAGAAACACCATGTTCTTTGGAACCGCGGAATCGCCAGCCACTTGCGCGGTACGAAGGCGTCCCTCCAGTTCACGAATCTTCGCCTCGATCAGACCTTGCTCCTCGCGGGCAGCGTGGTAGTCGGCGTTTTCCTTGAGGTCTCCGTTGGCGCGCGCGTCCGCGATACGACTGGAAATGATCGGGCGCTGGGCAAACAACTCTTTGAGTTGCTGCTCCATCTTGGCGTGATCGGATGGGGAGATGATCTCCATGGTCGCTGTCGCTCCGTGAATGACTACTGCGGACTACGTGCGGAGGCGAGGACTGTCCTCGCTGGTGCGCAGATTGTAAAAACGGCATGCGGCGGGGGGACCCGCCGCGAGGCTCCTAGAGGTTAGCCGGGCTTGGCGTTCGGGGCAACCGTTTCACCGTCAGCAGCACTCCCGCCCAGGCTCCGGCTGCCAGAATCCATGGCCAAATAGCCACCGACCACACCGGAAGTGCCGTGGAATCAGTGCGTTCGGGCGTCAGGCGCAGCAGCGCGACATAAGGACCCGCCAGTTCAGGAAAAGGTGCCTGCACCCCCACTGCGTCGAGCACCACGCCGGCGACAACGATCGCCATCCATGCCGTGGACCACACCGTGCGCCGCGTACCCGTCCGGATTGCCAGTGCAATCCATGCGCCGGTAGCAGCGATCCATCCACACAGCAAGAGGTCGATCGCCATCATGTGTGCCGCCGTCCAGTAGGTGACCAGGTGCAGTGGCCAGAAGATGGCATGGAACGCGACCATGATGGTGATCATGTCCAACGCAACGCGCGCGGGTGTCCACGCGCCGCGGGCGTAGGCGAGTCGTGCCATTGGCCACAGTAGGCATGCGCCCACCGCAAGCAACGCCAGCATGGCACGAACGGAAGGGGTGTAGACGCCGCTGGTCGGTTGAATGGGCGCGCTTAATCCGATCGTTGCTGCGAAGCAGGCCATGATCCAGATGAAACTGCAGATGACAAGTCCGCGAGGGAGCGGCATGGAGTTCATGCTATCGCCGCGCAGGGCGGGCGCGCCACAAGCGAGTTTGTGTGTCAGCGCGCGCAGGTGAGGTCGCCGCGCAAATCAAGCACAGCGGCTCCGGTGTCAACCCGTCCGCTTTTGGCGAATGCCAACTGCAATACAGCGAGTTTCTGCATGGCAGGCACTTCCGAAGCCGTCTCCTTGCCCGGTGCGCGTCCCCAAATGATCTTGCAGTTCTTGTCACTCAGCACAGTCACGGTGCCGTCATTGGTCCATGAACTCACGTCGACAGCCGCAATCTGCGATCGCCACTTGCACTCTGAAAAGAGCGTGGCCATGGTGAGCGCAGCGGCAATTTCATCGCCAGTCCATTGTGCGCCGATCGTAGTGGGGCGCGGCATGGTGACGCCGTTGATGCGCAGCAGTTTCGGTCCTCGGCCAGTTGGATAGGTGCGGGGCAGCAGTCGACCGCGGGTATCCACTAAGTGTTCGCCGTCAGCATCGCACACCAGTGCGCAGGGAATGGCCCAACTTCCTTCAACAATCACTTCGTCCACGTTGGCGCGATGCACTTGCTGCACATCGGAATACCAACCGCAGCGCGTTGCGACATCCTGTGCGGCAATCAGGCCATCCCGATCAAACGGTGATGATGCCAGCGACTTGATGATTCCGCGTTCGATCGCCGCACGTTCATCTTTCGGCAGCCATGACGGCTGACCGCTGAGTACCACGCGGATGGGCGCGGGTAGGGTGGCGTTGGCGGTGTTGTTGAGGAGCCGCGGTACGGCCAATGCCAAGGCAATGGCAACCCCGCCCAAGCTAACGACCAAGGCCGCCGTGGGAAGCCACGTCGGGAAGCGCTTGGGTGATGTGCGTGGGGCGTCGGACGCGGACTTCGATGACTTCGCCATGCGATCGATTTCATCGACCAATTCATGGGCGCTTCATCAGCCAAGTCACGGGCAAGTGATAGTCCCCGCCTGGGCGGGGCGCAGCGCAGATTGGGCAGGGCGCAGCTGAAAGATTATGCAGCGACCCGACGAGCGCAAGCACGTGCCAGTGCGCGACGGACCAGTCCGGTGACCAGCTCTTCCATGGAAATTCTCGCATGGTGCGCGGCCTTCGGTACCAACGAATGGTCGGTAAACCCAGGCATCGTGTTGATTTCCAGGAACCACGGACCGCGTTCGTCCAGCATGAAGTCCACCCGCGCTACGTCGCGGCAACCAACTGCATGCCACGCCGCACGACTAAAGGCACGAACCGCCTCGGCAACGCCCTCCGGCAGCTCCGGGTCGAGGATGTACTGCGTGTCGTCACGGTTGTACTTGGCTTCGTAGTCGTAGGTGCCGTCACGCGGGCGGATCTCAATGATCGGCAGGCACTCGCCGTCAATCAAGCCGACGGTGAGTTCGCGGCCGATGATGAATTCCTCGGCAAGAATGCGTTCGCGGCGCGGCCCAATCTCGAGGCGGGCACGCATGACTTCCTGCATGCTGTGGCAGATACGCAGGTCCACGCTTGAACCATCGTCAGCGGGCTTGAGGACCACTGGGAAGTCCAAGGAGAATTCAACATTATTGCGCAGTTCTTGTGAGCGCGGTGTCGGCACGCCAAACTCTGAAACCAACGCCTTGGAGGTGATCTTGTCCATGGCAAGGCGCGCTGCCTTGGGCCCGCATCCAACATAGGGCCGGCCGTCCGCTTCAAGAAGTTCCTGCAGCGGTCCACCTTCACCCCATGATCCGTGCAACACCGGGAACACCACCTCGCCGCGCATGCCGCGTAGTTCTTCAAGGCTGGGTTGATCGATGGTGACTTCATTCACATCCATGCCAGCGCGGCGCAGCGCGGCTGCCACCATGCCCCCGGATTTCAGGCTGACTTCGCGCTCCGCATCGGGGCCGCCCTTGAGTACAAGAATGCTGCGCGGCAGAACGCCCGCGCCAGTGTTCGGCGTGGTGGCGTGGGAATTGGTGTTGCTTGCAGACATGTGCTCGCCTCCTTGCGATGCATGACGCGCCGTCCGGTGGCGCAGCGGAAACCGTGCGGGCTCACGCCTCGCCGCGGCGCCAGAAGACTACCTCGCGCTCGAGCCGGACGCCCGTGCGCGCAAACGTTTCGGCAGCCACCAGCGCTGCCAATTCCATGACATCCGCGGCGCGAGCGCCGGGTTCAACCACAATGAAGTTCCCGTGTTGGCCGCTGACTAACGCACCGCCCACGCGGGTTCCTTTGAGACCAGCATCATCAATGACCTTGCCGGCACTGATGCGAACACCAGTGGCGGGGTGGATTGGATTCTTGTACATGCAGCCCGCGCTGTGTGCTGCAAGCGGCTGCACGCTGGCTTTGTATTCGCTGATTTCCTTGGAGCGCGCGCGCAGGGCCACTGGATCAGCAGCCTGTAACGCCAGTACCGCCCACGTCACGATGCCCGGGGGCAGATCAGTGTGACGGTATTCGCATCGGATGGCGGCGCGGTCATAGACGTGTTCTTCGCCGTTCCAATCAACCAGTCCAACCGATTGCAACGTGTCACCAATGGCGCCGTACTTTCCGCCGGCATTCATTCGCACCGCTCCACCAATGGTCGCTGGAATGCCAATCAATGGCTCCAGTCCCGCCAAGCCTGCGGCGACTGTTTCACGGAT
>JBILYM010000178.1:0-4829 GCA_044377725.1 Phycisphaerales bacterium | reverse complement strand
CCTGATGAATCGCGGGGGCGATGCTTAGGAACCGCCAACGGCATGAGTTTCATGATGGCGGCCCTTGGCTCAGCCATGTTTCTTGGCTTGCGCAATGCCGGCATGGATTCGAACCGGATCTTTGCAGTGCTGGGCGCATTGTGCGTTGTTGCAGCAGTGATCACCTGGTGGCGATTGCACCGCAGGGACTTGACGGGCACACGCGGGGCCGTGCAGTAATGAGTTGCCGGGCAGTAACTAGTTGCCAGGCGTGAGCTCACCGCCGTACGCCTGCAACAATCGCTCGCGGGTCAGGATCCCAAGGAGACGCTTGGTTGGCTCATCGATCACCGCAATCGCATCAATGTCCTTGGCGCTGAGTTTGTGGAATGCAATCTCCATGGACTCATCTTCAGTAGTGACCGGGATGTCGGTGCGCATGAGATCGGCAGCAACCGTGGCAGCAAGTGCTTCGCGGGCGAGGAGTGCAGATTGCAATTCGCGCGCGGTAATCATGCCGCGATAGCAACCTTCGGAATCAATCACCACTGCATCATGTGCTCCGTGTTTCTCAGCCAATTCAAGGAGCGCGGTACCCGATGCGCTATCAAGAATGACCACGCCGGGCGGTTGTGCAACTTGGCGTACTGCAATCTTTCGGAGTGCCACTAGGTCAGCTACCACTCCTTGACGTACGCCTAAGGCAGCAAGTCCGGCGGTGTAAACACTGAACGGATGCATCGCGCGACACGCGAGGGTGGAGATCACCGTGGCCAATAGCACTGGCAAAATCACTGACTCTTGGTGGCACAGTTCATAGACAAGCATGGCGCCCGCCAGTGGCGCATGCGTGGTGGCTGCCACCATGCAACCCATGCCCGCAAGGACCAATTCCGGCGACGGTGTGGATTGAAATCCTGCAGCGCGCAGTGTTTCTGCAAACGCTCCACCCAGCATCGCGCCGCACGCCAGACTGGGTGCAAAGAGTCCCCCCGCGGATCCGGACCCCAGTGTGGTGCCAGTGGCGAACACCTTTCCAACAAACCACACCATGAGAATCCCCGCATACGCGAAACTTGGTGAAGCAATTCCTGCGTGTTCAATCTGGTCGCGCGCTACCCAGTATCCGGTGCCGAAGAAGGGTGGTAGTGGTGATTCGGGGTGCATCCACACCCATGCCGCGCCACCCATGCCCAGGAGCGCTGCGCCAATCACGGGCTTCATCATGCGCGGCACTGGAAGAATGACAAACGCGCGCTCAATGATTTCGAACGACCGCATGAAGAACACCGCGCCAAAGGCACACAGCAGTGCCAGCACGATGAAGAATGGCGTCAGCCCCATGGTCATGCCGGTGAGACGCGGTCCAATCTCGCGCGCGGCTGGGCCAAAGAGCGAATCAACCGGGCCAAGCACGCTTTGCACCGTTGCAAATGCCAACACCGAAGCGACCACAATGGGTGCAAAGGTGCGGGCGGAAAAATCCTTGAGCACCACCTCCACGGCAAAGAAGATGCCAGTCAATGGCGCTGCGAATACAGCGGAAAGCCCTGCTGCGGCGCCACAACCGAGCAGGGTGCTGGTGTTGCTTGCCGACGGTCGCAGCATGAAACGTGCGACATTTGAACCAACCGTGGCCCCGATGGTGACGATCGGACCCTCTGGTCCCGCGCTACCGCCGGAGACGATGGTGAGTGTGGAGGCCAGCCACTGCCGAACCGCTAACAGTGGCGGAATGCGTGAGTTGGTGCGTTGTACGGCGTACATCACTTGCGTGACACCGTGCCCGCGTTGCCGCATCGGCAGGATCGCAAACACAATGACTGTCCCAATGGCGCCGAGGACGGGGGCCACTGCAATGATTAGCGCAGCACTTTCACGACTGCCGCGCAGTGCTGATTCAAGTGCGTGTTCGCCCCAGCGAATTGGCAGAATGAACCCAAGCGCCAAGAAGGCAACCATCACCCCTATCGCTGCACCCCATGCAACTAGTGCCCAGTCCGCATCAAGACGCAGCATGGCAGCGGCACGCTGTGTGGGGCTCAGTAACCCGGCTAAGAACGGGTTGCGCTCCCGAGGAGAGATTGGCTCGCGGCTGTTCATGGAGTGAAATGGTGCGAGCAGTCATCCATCAGTTCATTGCCCTTGTGCAAGTGTCCAACCACGCGTGCCGCTGAACGTGCGCAGTAACTCGTATTCACTGACCAGGGCGTGTTCGGCGATGTGACCAAGCAGGGTGATGGCGTCTGCTTGCGTTGCCGTACGTCCATCACGCAACTCGAATCGAACGCGCCAGTAGTCGACGCATTCGGTGAACGCGGAGCCGCGGGGCCAGACTTGCATTCCTCGGCAGGAAACAAGGGTAATGTGAAACGGACTCGATGCGCACAGGCGTTCCATCTGCAACGCGGTATCGGCCGCTGGATGCACTGCTTCTACATATACGTCCATGCCAGCAACTTCCTTTTTGACGTCAGTGATGGTCCGCATCATCAATGGCGTCTCCGGCTTGGTAGGCGTGGCAAAGTTGATGCGGTCACTGGTGCCGGCAGCGGCAGGCTTGACCGTCTTTGGCTCGTGGCCGAGACGCGCGATGATCTCTTTGATGAATGATTCGGTGTTCAAGGTTGGCTTGCTGCGATCCCCGAAATCGCCAGTGTGCGCACCCTCCTCAAGCGCCGCCAACAACGCGTTCTCGATGGTGGCTGCTTGTTTCTCAAGACCGATGTGCCGAAGCATCATCAGTCCGGAGAGAACCAGCGCGGTTGGATTGGCAATTCCCTTGCCGGCAATGTCGGGTGCAGTACCGTGGACTGCTTCAAAGATGGAGATGTTTCGGCCAATGTTTGCGCTGGGCGCGAAGCCGAGACCGCCCACAAGTCCCGCGGCTAGGTCGCTGACGATATCGCCCTGCAGATTGGTGAGCACCACCATCTTGTATTGCGACGGCTTCATCACCAGATTCATGCACAGTGCATCGACAATCACATCCGGTGCTGCAATTCCTGGGTATTCCGCCGCCATGGTACGGAATCGCTCAAGGAACAGGCCATCAGTCATCTTCATGATGTTGGCCTTGTGCGAACAGTGCACCGTGTCAATACCCATGCGCTTGGCAGTTTCAAATGCGAAGCGGAGCACTTCATCACAGCCCGGCGCGGTGATGATGCGCTTGGCGACCATCACATCGTTGGTGAGGCGGTGCTCAATGCCGCCGTAGGTGTCCTCAATATTTTCCCGCACGATGGCAAAGTCAAGATTGATGCCAGCCTTGCTGTACGGCGTGACCACGCCCGGCAGTGTGCGAAAGTGTCGGTAGTTGGCGTATGCGCTCCACATCTTGCGCGCAGTGACATTGATTGACTTGCCGCCGCCGCCAGTCGGCGTCGCCATCGGTCCCTTGAAGAGAACGCCGAGGTCCTCCACGACGCGGATGGCCTCGTCAGTCATACCGCGCGTGTTGCCGCGTGCAAAGATCGCTTCGCCCATTTCAACGGGAACGAATTCCACCAACTTACTGACTCCCGCCGCAGCAAAGAGTTCCAGGGTGGCGGCCATGATTTCTGGTCCGATTCCGTCGCCGGCAGCAAGCGCAATACGCATGAGTCAATTCCTAGTCGTGAGGGTGGTGGGCCGCGTGGCCGTGGGTTGTAAAGGATAAGGCGCGCCGGGCTGTGCGCGGTACGCTTGGCAATTCGGTTTTGGATCCCCACTCGACGTGCCGCACCACCAACCACACCCCTCGGAAGCCCACGACGCATTCGCGGCGTTGCGCATTGCCAATTACCGGCGATTTGCGGTGGGATTCCTGTTTGGGTCCACCGGTCTGCAGGTGATGAACACCGCCATTGCTTGGGAAATATGGGCTCGCACCCATGATCCGTTGGCGTTGGGTGTCATGGGTCTGTGCCGGGCGCTTCCGGTAGTGCTTCTTTCGCTCCTTGCTGGTCATGTGGCGGACACCAGGGATCGCAAGGCCATCGTGGTAGCCACCCAGGCAGGATTTGCGGTGGTGGCGTTGGGCTTCTCACTGCTTTCGTGGATGGATGCGCCAGTGTTTGCTTTCTATGTGCTGTTGGTGTTGAGCGCGTGCGTGCGTGCATTCAATGGTCCGGCGCGGCAGGGCTTCTTGCCGCTGATTGTGCCCAACTCCATATTCCAGAATGTGGTGACGTACCAGAGTGGCATCTTTCAATTTGCGGCCATCGCGGGACCGCTTGCGGCGGGCGTTCTGATTGCCTATTTGCCGGCGATATGGCCGGTGTACCTATTGACCGCGATTGGTTGCGTGATCTTCTCAGTGACCGTTGCCGCCGTGAAGCCGCGCGCGGCGCCCCGTGGAAATCGGGCGGTGACCGCTAAGGCGATGTTCGCGGGGATGTCACACATGTGGCAAGAGCGCCCAGTGTTTGGAGCGATACTTTTGGACATGCTGGCGGTGGTCTTTGGTGGAGCAACCGCGCTTCTTCCGCAGTATGCGGACGAACTGCTGGGAGCAAGTTCCGAACAGGCGCCGATACTTCTTGGAATTCTGCGCGCTTCGCCCTACGTGGGTGCACTTGCCATGGCTGGCTGGTTGGCATTCCGACCGAATTTCCGTAACGCTGGCCCGATGCTGCTCTGGAGTGTTGCGGTGTTTGCGGGCGCCACCATTGCGTTTGGATATGCAACCGTTCCGTGGGTTGCAGTGGTGGCACTGGCAGTTGCTGGTGCCGCAGACAACATCAGCGTGGTGATTCGTCACGTCTTAGTACAGATGCGCACGCCGGACCACTTGCGCGGACGGGTTGGTGCGGTCAACACCATGTTCATCGAGTGCTCCAATGAATTGGGCGGATTTGAGAGCGGAG
>JBILYM010000177.1:0-4854 GCA_044377725.1 Phycisphaerales bacterium | reverse complement strand
CCGATGATCGGACCGGACGCCGTGGCGTTTGGTCGCGTCAATGTGCAATTGAAGAATTTGATGAACCTGATTAACTCGGTGGTGGCCAACCTTCCTGAGGAACAAGCGCAGGAGATCGACGGATTCCTAGTGAACTTTGGACCAGTGATGTCCAAGGGCTTTGAAGCAATGGGACCAGGGATCTGGACCTATGAGACCATTCGTCAGCCAGTCACTCCGGAGAGCCGCGTGACCGGGACGATCGTCACCTGCACCAACCCCAAGGCCGTGGTGCCGATGATCACGCAGTTTGGTGGCACCATGGGACTTGAGCCGCGCGACTTTGATGGCAACACCATCTTCTCAGCGGACTTCTTGCCAATGTCGATCGGCGTTGCCAACGGGTTCATGGCAACCGGCGACAGCAAGTTGGTTGAGCAGGCCATGCGTTCGATGGGCCAAAAGGATTTGCCAAGTGTGGCTGACAACCAGGCATACAAAGCCGCCGCTCTTGCAGTTGGCGGTGAAGCAGTGATTTCTTGGGGATACATCGACCTGCCAGCGCGTTGGGGGTTTGAGCGCGAACTGCTCGAACAGTATGGCGAAGATGATTCCAAGCTCGACAACGCGGTTGGCAGAGCAGACGATTCCTCAGTTGCCAAGCGACTTGGCTTCAAGGTTCCAGGGAATGCCAACGACGTGTTGAAGACGATGGACGCCGCCATGGTGGCGAAGTACGTCGGATCCTTTGTGTGGAGCATGAAGTCTGACAGCAAGGGATTTGTGACTCGCGCTGCAGTGATGCAACCAGCGAAGTGATCGCCGGTTACTGAACACCCAGATCGGAGTGCGGAACGCCAGTGCTGCAGTGCAGTGTGGCGCTGGGCAGTGCCGCGGCAATTGCCTGCGAATCAGCCAGTGGCGACACCGCATCAAGGCTGTCGGCATGCATGGTGAGTCGTGTGGTCCCCAAGAGAGCGGCTGCTTGCTGCGTGGCGCGCTCCGGGCCGTTGACGCGCGTACACATCCAGAGAATGGCATCGCTGAATGGTCGCGCTGGTAGCGATCGCAACTTGAGGCGCGCGTTCAATGGCGTTGCCACGCGGTCATAGGCGCCCCAAGTAATCACCTCTTCAATGGGGGCACCGGCTGCGGCGCGCTGCGCGGCGGCGTGAATGGCCACCACGGCACCCATCGAGTGTCCAACCAGCGTGATGCTGATACCAGGGTATTCCGCCTCAATCTCCGCCATCAGGATGCAAACATCGCCAGCCTCGCGGCGGGCCAGGGCGCAGCGCCCGGGGGCATCGCCATGCCCGCGCAGGTCGGGCGTCACGATCAGCGCAGCGTCCTGAGCATGGTGGTTGATGCGTCGCAGCGAATCCCAGCGCGAGCGGCCGTGACCGTGCAACACGATAACCGCGCGGCCTGAGTGTGGCGCGCGACCGCGAATCCACCACGCGGGCATGACGCCGTCACTCAATACCGTGTTGCGCTCTTCGCTCTGCAGGTTGAGATCGTCGGGGCTTGCCGGAAGACCTTGCCCAAGTGCCCATCCCATGCTGCGCCGCGCGGGTCGAACGGCATCGTTCCACAGTCCGCGGAGGTAGGCGCCGCTCACCAGCAGCGCAGCAGTGCTAAGGAGTGTTGCGAAACCGAGTGTGGTGCCGAGCGTCATGCCCAACGTAGGGCCGATCGTGTTGCCCAGCGTCAATCCCAGCGTGCTCACGCGTGGCGCGCTCCGGCGGTAGCGGCTTCAGCGAGCGCGCGCGTCATGGCTGCACGGCGAGCATTGCGATCGCCGTCATCTGTGACCGACGGGAGATTGACTTCCACGTTGTGCGCCGCGGCGCGCCCCGCAACGCAAGCGAGGTCAATGGCAATGGCAAGATCACTTGCAAGGTTGGCGTTGGTGCATGCGGCCAAGGCGCTGCAAGTGGTGGCAATCTCTGCAGCGGTATCCAAGATCTGCTGTGGCGCATCGATGGCCGCAGCCACGGCGGCGTCCCACGCTGCGAGCCGCGTTGGTGCATCTTTCGGCAGCTTCCAGAGCGCATTGAGGGCGCCGTATGCCTCGGCATCACGGTCGGCAAGCTCAAGCGCATGGTGGCGTAACTGCGTGAGGCGCCCTAATGCTGAGGCGTTGCTCTCCTCACTTGTTGCAAATTTCGGCTTACCAATGGTGAATTCAAGCACCATGGCACCCAGTGCTGCCGCGTGTGCAGCAGTCACTGCAGCCACCGCACCGCCGCCGGGCGCTGGAGTCTTGGCGGCAAGCATGTCTGCAAATTCCTCAACCGTCAGTGATCGAAATGCCATGTACTGTTCCTGTTCCGGCGGTTGAGTGTGGCGGTTCTACGCGCGAATCTCTGCAGCCAACTGCGATTGCAATGCAGCGGCAAGTGCTTGCATGGCGGCCTCGGCGTCCTCGCGCTTCAACGTTCGGTCATGGGCGCGGAAGGTCAGGCGCATGGTGACGCTCTTTCGTCCTGCGCCCGTTTGTTTGCCGCGGTACGTGCCAACAAACCCGAGCGACTCAAAGCACGGAAGGGCCAGTCCATGCACAAGTGCATCAATGCTTGACCATGTAGCGGTCTCTGGCAGGATGGCACTGAGATCGCGTTCGATGCTTGGGAACGAAGGCAATGCTTGCGCGCGGACTTCGGGAGGGAAGTTTGCGTAGAGCGGTCGAAGCAGAAGTTCGGCGGCCGTGAATGTTCCTTCAAGGCCAAACAACGCAGTGACTGCTGGAGTCAGAATGCCCCAGGTTGCCACGGCATTTCCATCCACAGTGAGTACCGCTTCGCTGGAGTACCACGTTGCACGGCTGGCTTCAGCAACTGCCGAAACCTGCAATATGGCGTGATTTCCAGCCAAGAGCCGCACGGTGCGCTCACACGCGCCGCGCATCCAGTGCATGGCGCCGTCAGCGTCGCTTGGTGCATCAGAGAGAAGCGTGACCAGCGAACGTTCGTTGTGGCTGCCATCGGGGTGCAGTGAGAATGCGCCCGCAAACTCAAAGACTCGAAGTTGGCCAATGCCAGCATCAGCATTGCGTCGGCGCACTTCAAGCAGGCTTGGAATGACTGATGGACGCAACACGGGCGTTCCACCGGCGCGTTCATCGCTGACGCGCAGCGGCATGCAACCAGCGCGGAAGAACGGCGCGGCGTGGCGCTCGGAGATCAACGAGTGCGTGATGCATTCCATGCATCCAAGACCAACTAAGAGACCCTTCGCGGCACGCGGCGCAGCAACTTGTGGCTCGACCGGGGCAACACGTACCGCCAGCGTTTCCTTGAGCGGAATGCGGTCCAGTCCGTGAATGCGACAGATTTCCTCAATGACATCAATTTCACGCTCAACGTCAAGCCGTCGCGCGGGCACTAAGCAGTCCACTGAATCGCCACGAACGACCGGCGAGAATCCCAGGGTTGCCAGTGCGCGGACGATTTCCTCAAGCGGGATATCCGTTCCAAGAATGGTACGAACCCGGGATGGTCGAACGGAAACACGACGTTCAGCGGGGAGCGGCGCGCCGGCTTCCACCACACCGTCACAGAGCGTTCCGCCCGCGGTTTCTAGGATCAAGGCCACTAACCGTTCAGCAGCTGCATCAATATCTGCTGGGTGAACGCCGCGTTCGAAGCGGTATGAAGAATCGCTGGCAATCTTGAGCGAACGGCTCGCACTGCGCACGGTGGCGGGATCAAAGGTAGCGGCCTCCACCAAGATATTGATGGTGTTGGCAGTGACCGCCGTCAGTGCGCCGCCTTTGACGCCCGCGATAGCAACTGCGCGGTCGGTATCGGCGATCAGCAATTCGCCGCCTGCAAGTGTGACCTCTTGCGCACCATCACCGATCGGTAAGAAGCGCTCGCCCTTCTGTGCGCGCCGTACTTGCACGCGCGCGCCATGCAGCAAGTCAAGATCAAAGACATGGGTGGGTTGGCCATACTCAAACAACACAAAGTTGGTGCAGTCCACCAGGTTGTTGCGCGGGATTTGACCAATGGCGCGGAGGCGTCGTTGCAGCCACTCGGGGCTGGGCCCAACCTTTACATCGCGAATGACGCGAGCGGTGTAGCGCGGACATGCGGCGTGATCGTGGTTACTCACCGCAATGTGCTTGGAGGCAGCGCTGCCAGTTGCCTTGGCGATGCCCTCTGGAGCTTTCAGTGTGCGACCGCTCATGGCGCAAATCTCGCGCGCCAATCCAAGATGGCTGAGACAGTCGCCGCGGTTTGACGTGGTCTCAATCTCCTGCCAGCGCTCGCCGTTGTCGGCGTCGTCGCCGCCATCAAAGTTCAGCCCCGCGGCGGTGAGCAGGTCAGCCTGCTCCTCGGCGGTAGCGGGGCGGTCGAGGTAGTCGTTGATCCAAGTGACGCTTGTTCGCATGGTGAAGGGTCGAAGGGTAGCATTCCGCGCACTGTGACGGCCGCCGTGCGCATCCAAATGACTGTCTGCGCGCTTCTTGCCGCTGCGGGCTTGTTTGCGGGCTGTAGCGGCGTGGTTGGGACCGCTGACGGACCGGCGGCACCGCCGTCCGATCAAGTGGCCGAGTTGGAGCCGGCGCCGGGCACGAAACCGGGCACCAACGTCGCGCAAGAAGAGTTTGTTGAGTCCACGGCGGGCGCACCCGCTGAGTCGCCAGCCCTGGCCGACGGGACCTACCCGCCTGATTTCACCTTGGATGTCACTGTCCTGGTGGGCCTTGGCGCTCCGGAACTCCTGAAGGTGGAGGAACGGCAGGCCAAATACGTGGTGCTGCCGGACGGGGCGCTCCACGCGGACGCGAGTCCATTTATTGACATATCAACACGCCCCGGTCGAACCCGGTGGCTCTACGAAGACCAAGTGCAGTTTCTCTGGGGG
>JBILYM010000365.1:0-4863 GCA_044377725.1 Phycisphaerales bacterium | reverse complement strand
CGTCCCAGTACGCGATTGTCCGCAGCCATCTGGCGCTCGCCCTGCAGCACCACGATCGTCACGGCGTTCTGATTGTCCTGCGCAGTGGAGAAGATCTCCTTCTTCGAGGTTGGGATGGTGGTGTTGCGTTCGATGAGCTTGGTCATCACGCCGCCGAGCGTTTCCACGCCGAGTGAGAGCGGGGTGACATCCAAGAGCACCACGTTCTTCACATCACCCATGAGCACGCCGCCTTGGATGGCTGCGCCGATAGCAACCACTTCGTCAGGATTGATGCTCTTGTCAAGATTGTCCGTGTGGAAGATCTTCTTGGCGAGTTCCTGCACCTTTGGGATGCGAATGGAACCACCAACCATGACGATCTCTTGCACGTCGGACGGCTTGAGCTTGGCATCAGCAAGCGCCTTCTCGCACGGCGCAGCAAGGCGTTCGAAGAGATCCTTGCAGAGTTCTTCAAACTTGGCGCGCGTCAGTGTGACTTGCAAGTGCTTCGGACCATTTTGATCCGCAGTGATGAATGGCAAGTTGACGGTGGTCTCTACCTGAGTGGAGAGTTCAATCTTGGCCTTCTCGGCAGCTTCCTTGAGGCGCTGCAGAGCCATCGGATCCTTGCGGACATCAATGCCTTCCTTCTTGCGGAAATCTTCGGCCAAGAAGTCGATGAGCTTCTGGTCAAAGTCATCGCCACCGAGGTGGGTGTCGCCGTTCGTGGAGAGCACTTCGAACACGCCGTCGGAAATGTCCAAGATGGACACGTCGAACGTTCCGCCGCCGAGGTCAAAGACCGCGATCTTTGCATTGGTCTTCTTCTCAAGACCGTAGGCGAGTGCCGCGGCCGTTGGCTCATTGATGATGCGCTCAACCTTGAGGCCGGCCACTTCGCCAGCGTCCTTGGTGGCTTGACGTTGCGCGTCGTTGAAGTACGCGGGCACGGTGATGACCGCGCGGGTGACGGTTTCGCCAAGGAACTCTTCGGCCTGACGCTTGAGGTCAGCCAAGATCATGGCGGAAATTTCCGGCGGGGAGTAGTCCTTGCCGCGGATGCCAACCTTCACCATTTCGTCCGGTGCACCCTTGATGGTGTAGGGCACCAACTTCTCTTCGTGACCCACCTCGCTGTGGCGGCGGCCCATGAAGCGCTTGATGCTGAAGACGGTGTTGCTGGGGTTGGTGATCTGCTGATGCTTGGCGGTCTGGCCGACGAGCCGCTCGCCCTTCTCGGTGAAGCCGACCACCGAGGGGGTGGTGCGCTGACCGACGGAGTTGATGATGACCTTGGGCTGGGAGCCTTCCATGACGGCCACGACGCTGTTGGTGGTGCCGAGGTCGATTCCGATGATGATTGATTTGGTTGACATAGTGAGTTGATTCCTTTTCGGTAAGGGTGGTTCTTTAGTGGGGGTGGGGGCGGAATGCCCGCGCCATGGAGATAAAGCAACCCGCATGCCAGTCCGTGGGGCGCAGATTTGGGGCGCAATGGGCCGATTTCCTGTCCCATTCGGTGTCGTCGTGGCGGGGATCTGCCGTTCTGGCAGCACCGGGTACGAACGCGGGGCGCGGGGGCGGTTGCCGGTGTAGTTCCACGCTGCAGTTCCACCCTGCAGTTCCGCCCTGGAGTTCCGCTCTAGGATCGGCGACCCCAATGACATCCGCACCGGACCGATCCATGCACTCCTCCTCAGACTCAATGCCGCACGTGCCAAGCGACAGCCTGTTGGCCGCCGCGATTGCCGCGGTGGTTCCCGCGCTTCCCGCAGCCCGGCTTCTTGGCGAGACGTTGGCATCGGTGCCGCCCATTCAGAAGGGCGATGGTTCGCCCGTCACCGCTGCTGACTATGTGTTGCAAGCGCTGGTGGTGGCCGGATTGCGCGCTCGCTCCGCGGACGGACGCGTTCCGCTGTTCGGAGAAGAGCACGCTGATGTGTTGGCCAGCAGCGGGCGCCCCGACGTTGAGCGACTGGTAGTGGATGCCATTCGCAGCATGCTCGGCTGGTGCGATCGCGCTGCAGCTCTGCGCATGATTGATGGTGATGCTCCGCGCGCTGGCGAGCCGTACTGGACGATCGACCCGATTGATGGAACGAAAGGATTTCTGCTGGGCATGCAGTGCTCGGTGTGCTTGGCACGCATTGAAGGAAGCCGCACCACCGTGGGTGTGTTGGGCTGCCCGCGCATGGGTCCGCGCGGAGATATGGCAGTACACACTGGTGGACCGGGTGTGATCTACGCGGCAGCGCGTGACATGGGCGCGTTCGAATGCGATGCTTCAGGCGCCGTGCAATCGCGATTGACGCTCAACGCGTGGAGCGGATCAGCTCCGCGTTGGGCGCGTTCATTGAATCGCAGTAAGAGTGCCGTGCCTTCGCGGCTCGAGCCGTGCATTGCGGCACTTGGTCCGTTTACCAATCAAGAGATGGATAGCCAGTGCAAGTACGCCCTGCTTGCGCGCGGCGATGCTGATCTAGTGATACGGATGCCGCGCGCACCCGGACATTCGGAGTGCATCTGGGATCACGCATCTGGGACGCTGATTGCAGAGATAGCGGGCGCGTGCATCACCGACGCGCACGGGCGCGAGCTTGATTTCTCGCACGGCGAAACGCTCGCTGCGAACGTCGGCATCGTGTGTACGGCCCGCGGCTTGGAAGCGCGCGTATTGCCAGCGCTGGCGGCGCTTGCGGGAGCGGTGCCGGCGTGATGGCGCCGAAGCCAACGCGTCAACCGTTGAACGGCTGGGCGTTTGCGCTGGCCGTGATGGTGGTGCTGCCCGTGTCACTCATTGCCGCTATCTGGATCGCAGCGCAGATTGCACGTGATCAGTGGGTCTGGAGCCAGTGCGTGTTCTGGGTGCCGGCGTGGGTTATGTTTGTGGTGTTTGCTTTCGGCGCGTGGGTGGCGCGGCGATCATTTGGAACGCCGTTACCAGCGCGCGCCTTGTGTCTTGCGCTGACTGCCGTCACGGTCTGGAGCGCGGCGCGATTTCTTCGGAATGATGTTGGTTGGCAACCAGTAGCGGCCACTGCCACCTCTGACGATGTGGTGATTACTCACTGGAATCCACAGTGGCCTGGCGATCATGCACTGGCGTGTGGTCGCGCGCTTGCTGGGGTGATTGGCGATGTGACGGTCATCAGTAGCCCGGGCTCCATGTTCCGATCGGCTGCTCGCGATGAGTGGCTGCCGGATGGAATGCGCAGCGTTGATCTTGGAGTTGTTGCCATTGCTTCGCGCCTTCCTATCTTGGAGTGCCGCGTCCTGTGTCATGAATCGATCGCCCGCATCGGCACGGTGTGGCTTGCGTGGCTGGTGGTGCAGTCGCCCACCGGGGCGCCGATTCACATTCTTGCCGTTGACATGCCATCGGCTCCGTGGGTGGCGCGCGGTCGATTGGCGAACGCTTTGCATGATGTGCTGCGACGCGTGGCGTTGCCCGCGGCGCCCGATGTTGTCCTTGGTGATTTCAATTGCACGCCCGGTAGTTGGGTGATCGCCGAAATTGCAAACGGTTGTAGTCCCGCCCCGCCATGGCGCGCGAGCGGTTGGCTATGCACCTTTGAACGCCCGTGGGCGCTGTTGCGGATCGATCAGATGCTGGCAGGTGAGCGGCTCGCGTGGCGTGGATATCGCACGTTTGACCTGGGATTTAGCGAACACCGCGCGCAGCAAGGTGTGCTGACGAATCCGCGTGTTGAGAAGTAGAGGTCATCCGTGATCGGTCGGCACGTGGCTCTGGTTGCCCAAGTGCGCCGAAGGCTGCACAGCGTTGCTGTCAGGGGCTGTCAGTTTGCGGCTGTGGATTGATGTCATCCCAGATGATGTCGAAGGCGGCTGATGATGTACCCGCAAATGCCAGACTCTCCGGAATCTGTTCGCGCAATTGATTGCCAGTGTCAGCCCACCACTCGATACTGAGGTCAGCCATCATGCGATTCAGGCCGCTTTCGTGATTGAAATCGGAACGGGTTCGCAGTCCATCGGTGAGAAGCAGAACACCGCTGCCGGAGTCGAGGGTGATGGGTGTTTCGCGACGTGCGAGGAGCCCTGCGCCCAATTGCCGAAGGATGTGCCCGGAGTAGTGATAGTTCGTATAGATCTGGACGCCGGCCGAATCCTTGCTTGCGTAGTCGGCTGCGTAGCGACCAAAGGCATGGTCACCGTGATGGCTTGGGCAGTAGAGGCATTGGCAGTCGCCGACGTATCCACCCTTGACCAAGATTCCCAATCCGTCCCAACCAGCCGGCCCCGCCATGCCGCCTTCCTGCACACGTGAGGCCATCAACTCTTGGCGCAGTGGTTGCGCGCCCATGGCGTTGATGCTCGGTGGAATTCGGTTGTCTGACTGAATGCCGTATGCCATCAGTGCAACACCAATCTGATGCATGTTGGAGGCGCAGTGGAGTTTGCACGACGCTTCCCGGGTGGCGCGCAGCGATGGCAGCAGGATGCCGCACAACACCGCTACCACCCCCATGCAGACGATCAGTTCAATGACGGTGAATGCACGCTGCGGGGCGAATGCATCGCTCGCGCCGCTGCGAGGCGGCTGACGGAACAACGAATATGGGAGACCTGGATTCTTGGTCATCACGTAGTTCGCAGATGGCTGGGGGGGCACGCACAGCAGCAGCCGTCCTTAGTTTGCCACGATCTGAGCGAAACTCAATCGAAATCTGAACGAATTCTGGCGGAATAGCGTCTCAATCCCCGAGAGTCGGAGGCACACTCTGTGTTGTCGGCCCCGTCAATGCTGCTCGCGGAAGGGAAAACCCTTGGAACCTGCTGAACATAATGACTGGCTCTTGATGCAGAAGGTCGGCGAGGGCGACGAAGCCGCCATGGCGGAGCTGTACGACCGCTTTGTGG
>JBILYM010000176.1:0-4865 GCA_044377725.1 Phycisphaerales bacterium | reverse complement strand
GCGTATCTTTGCACCTGATGCCAAGTGTCTCCCCCGACCGTCCCAACGCCAAGGATGCCGTGATCCTTGATGGTTCGCCCCTCAGTATTAAGCAGGTTGCGGCGGTGGCGCGGAACCGCCAACCGGTGCGCATCAGCCCGGAGGCGCGCAACTCCATGGCCGGCGCGCGCGCTGCGCTGGAGCGGCGCATGGCTGAAGGGGAAGCACTCTATGGAATCAATACAGGGTTCGGTTCGCTTTCGCGCGTTCGCGTGGCTGACAAGGATCTGAATGACTTACAAGCGAATTTGGTGCGCAGCCATGCTGCCGGCGTCGGCGACGCTGCAGACGAAGAAGTTGTTCGCGGCATGATGCTGATCTTGTCCGCCAGTCTCTGTCGAGCACGCAGTGCGGTCCGTCCAGAGTTGGTGGAGTTGATCGTCAGCATGTTGAATGCGGGCGTTCACCCGGTGGTGCCGAGCCGTGGTTCCGTGGGTGCATCCGGTGACCTTGCCCCGCTCTCACACTTGGCGCTGGTGTTCCTTGGTGAAGGCGAAGCGATGCTGGGCGGCCAACGTATGTCGGGGCGCGACGCGCTCGGCGCTGTGAATCTGAAACCCGTGCCACTTGCCGCCAAGGAAGGATTGGCGCTCATCAACGGAACGCACTACATGTGCACGATCGGCGCACTGGCGATGCATGACATGGAAGCGCTCTTGCAAGCAGCCATGCGGGCCACGGCGCTTGCCATTGATGCGTGCCGCGCAACCGACGCGTTCCTTGATCCGCGCATTCATGCTGCACGCAATCAGCCCGGGCAGCAAGCAGTGGCGGCTGCGGTGCTTGATCAACTGCAGGGCAGCACCATTTTGCCTGCGCACGCGCAGGATGATCCGCGCGTGCAGGATCCGTATTCGTTCCGCTGCAGCCCGCAAGTATTAGGTGCGGCGCTTGATTCCATGCTGTGGTCGCGCGGAGTGATTGAACGTGAACTCGGCGGAGTCACTGACAATCCGTTGGTGTTTGCAGGCACCACCGAAGCCGGTCGGGCGGACATTCTCTCGGGCGGGAACTTTCACGGAATGCCGCTGGCACTCGCCCTTGATGCTGCCAAGTTAGCACTGGTGACCGTTGCTGGAATTTCAGAACGCCGTACCTTCTGGATCTTGGCAGCGAACGATCCACAGAATCCAGTGCGTCCGTACTTGAGTAGCAATCCGGGCGTCAATAGTGGATACATGATTGCGCAGTACACGGCAGCAGCGTGTTGCAATGAATTGCAAGTACTTGCACATCCGGCCAGCGCGCACAACGTGGTGACCAGCGCGGGGATCGAAGACTACAACTCGATGGGGGCTACCAGCGCCAATCACTTGCGCGCAGCGGTTCGACTTGCCACTGATGTGATTGCCATTGAAATACTGGTTATGTGTGAAGGCTTGGAATACCAGCGGCCGTTGCGATCGGGCGCGGGCGTTGAAGCGCTGCATGCCGAAGTGCGTCGCCATGTGCCGCGGCTGGAAGGCGATCGATCGCCAGCGCCCGACATACTGCAAGTGGCGCAATTGGTGAAGGCGCGCGCGTTTGTGGAGGCTTAACGCAGGTGTGCCGCGTGCTGTCGGGCGCGGACGGAGATTGTTTGCCTGACCGGAACTGAAATTGCACCGGGCAATGGCTGTCAATATGTTGGCTTTCGTGCCTACAATCGCACCGCCATGACCACCATTGCACCTCGAGTCGTTCGCGCCCCGCGCGGAAACCAGCGCACCTGCAAGACCTGGGCCGCAGAAGCGGCCATGCGCATGCTCATGAACAATTTGGATCCGGAAGTTGCGGAACGCCCCCAAGACTTGGTGGTGTACGGCGGCCGCGGACAGGCGGCGCGTAACTGGGAGTGCTTCGATGCAATCATCGAAAGCCTGAAGAAGCTGGAAGTGGACGAGACGTTGTTGGTGCAAAGCGGCAAGCCAGTTGGCATTGTTCGCACGCACGCCGATGCACCGCGGGTGATGATCGCCAATTCCAACTTGGTGCCGCACTGGGCGACGCAGGAACACTTCGATGATTTATGCGCGCGTGGGCTGATGATGTACGGGCAAATGACCGCAGGCAGTTGGATCTACATTGGAACGCAAGGAATTCTGCAAGGCACCTACGAGACGTTTGCAGAGTGCGCCCGGCAACACTTTGGCGGAACACTGAAGGGGACGCTCAACGTGACCGCTGGATGCGGCGGCATGGGCGGCGCGCAACCCTTGGCGATCACCATGAATGACGGCACCGCGCTGGTAGCCGACGTATGCGTGGAGCGCCTGGAAAAGCGCAAACACGACCGCTATCTGGACGAGGTGTACGAAGATCTTGATGTAGCGATCGACCGCGCGATGGAACTTCGTCAACGCGGTGAAGGAATCTCCGTAGGAGTGTTGGCAAATGCGATCGACCTGCTGCAGCGGCTTTCCGAACGCGGAATTGTGCCGGAAACGCTGACTGATCAGACCAGTGCCCACGATCCGCTGGAAGGCTATTACCCCGCTGGAATGACGCGCGAGGCGGCGGACGCTTTGCGAGCCGCGGACCCAGAGAAGTACCAAGCGCTTTCCATGGCCGGCATGGAAACACATGTGCGACTCATGGTGCAGTTCATGCGCGCAGGCTCCAAGGTGTTTGACTACGGAAACAACATTCGTCAGCGTGCCTTTGATCATGGATTTAAGGATGCGTTCGCCTTCCCGGGATTTGTGCCGGCGTACATTCGCCCGCAATTCTGCACGGGGCGCGGGCCGTTCCGTTGGGTGGTGCTCTCCGGTGATCCAGAAGACATTCGCGTCACCGACGAAGCGGTGCTGGAACTATTCCCGAACGATGCGGGCCTGCATCGCTGGATCCGCATGGCGCAGAAGCGCGTGGCGTTCCAAGGCTTGCCGGCACGCATCTGCTGGCTTGGACTTGGAGAACGCCATCTTGCAGGCTTGAAGTTCAATGAGTTGGTAGCGAGCGGCAAGGTGAAGGCACCGATTGTGATTGGTCGGGACCATCTTGATTGCGGCAGCGTGGCAAGCCCAAACCGCGAGACCGAGGCAATGAAGGACGGCACCGACGCAGTCAGTGATTGGGCGATTCTGAACTTCGCTGTGAACATTGCCAGCGGTGCAAGTTGGACAAGCTTTCATCACGGTGGCGGCGTTGGAATCGGCTTCAGCCAGCATGCCGGTCAAGTGATCGTTGCAGACGGCACGCCCGATGCGGCACGCCGGCTCGAGCGAGTACTGACCAATGATCCAATGATGGGCGTGTTCCGCCACGCTGACGCGGGCTACGAACTAGCACAGGATTGCGCGGCGCAACTCGGCGTGAAGATTCCGATGCCGTGAGATGGGCTAATCGCTGATCCGAGAACGGATTTAGGCGGTCGCGCGGCGGAGGCGGTCCACCACGGCGCGCCACAAGCCATCGGCTGACGGTGGCATCTCAATGAGGATGCGCGCGCAACCAAGCGTGTCCGCCGAACGGAGCGCGTCGTACAAGATGCTGGCGTACAGGCGCGCGTCCCGCGGCATAGTGATGTCTGTGTGCGGGCTGGGCACATGGGACGGATCGAAACACAACACTGCGCACGGGCGCGGCTCAAGTGCCAGCGCAGCACGCATGCCGTTGATGGGAATCAACACGGCCGGAGTACGTGGCGCATAGTGACGGGCCGCGGTACCAGGGCTCGCACCCTGCTCCATCAACTCCGGGGCGTCAACATCACCCAGAATCTGTCGCAGCGACTCGAGGGTCACTGTCCCCGGACGCAGCAAGGTTGGTCGCGCCGTGGTCAAATCCAGAACGGTGCTTTCCAGGCCGAATTCACTGCGTCCGCCGTTCAGAATCATCAGGTCGAGTTCAGAGGCAAAGTCCTCAGCGACATGGCTCGCAAGCGTCGGACTGACATGGCCTGATCGATTGGCACTCGGCGCGCTGATCGATTCGCCGCCCAGCTCCTGAAGCAACCGCCGTGCTACCGGACAACTTGGCGAACGCACTGCAATCGTGGCGCGCCCACCCACCGATTCGACTGGAACATTTGCACGACGCGGCAACACCAGCGTCAATGGCCCGGGCCACAACCGCGACGTCAGTTCATCGCAACGGGGATCCCAACCTTCAACAATTTCTCTCGCACCGTGCGCGTCCAACACATGGGCAATCAGTGGGTTGTTGGATGGCCGCCACTTCATGCGGTAGACCTCGGCAATCCCGCGCGGGTCGTGCGTCAGAGCGCCAAGTCCATAGACCGTCTCGGTTGGAAATGCCACTGCGCGCCCAGCGCGCATCGCCTCGGCAGCGCGCTGGATGGAGAGATCGGTTGGTTCAAGAATGATGGGCATGAATGAAAGGCGATCGAATCAATCAGTTGGAAGGAACTACATCCACTAGCGACAACTCGATTCGATTTCGTTCGAGTGCTGTACCCATGACCGCGTAAAGATTGGCGATGGCGATGTTGTAGTCAGCAAGTGCAATGGCTTCAGAGATCTGCGTTGCTGACAGACCATCTTGGCGGAAGAATTTCAGAGCCAGGAACTCTGGTGTCAACTGCGCGATGTTCTGTTCATCAAGCGCCAATGCGCGCATATTTTCCGCAGCCGCCAATCGCTGTGCGCGGGTTTGCGCAATCAACCGATACGCAGCGAACGCGTCCTGCAATGCATTGCGGACGTCAAGAACAGCAGACTGCACAGCCGTCTTATAGATGATCACTGAACGCGAACGTGCCAAGCGTGCCTGGCGATATTCAGCTTCCGCAGCACGATTTCCGATGGGCTGGCGGAAAGTTGCTCCCACTGCCCACTCCAACCAGTCGTTGTCACCAAGCTCCTGCCACGAGTCACCGAATCCGC
>JBILYM010000175.1:0-4878 GCA_044377725.1 Phycisphaerales bacterium | reverse complement strand
TCACCTTTGACCAAGGCATGGGTCGCATCCGCCGCGCACTTGCACGGATCGAAGCCGGCGAGCGCATGACCAAGCCCAGCCCGTGGCTCGGCGCGATGACGCATGATGAATGGGTGCGGCTCAACCTGAACCACACGGCCATGCACTTTGGATTCTTGACGTATCCGGGTGCGGCAGCCATTTAGAATGGGGGAATGAGATCGATCTACACGGCTGCCGCGGCACTCCTGTTCGCAACACACGCACTGTTCGCACAGACGGTCGCAACAGCGCCCACTACCCCACCTGCGGTCGCAGCGCCGGATTGGCTGCTTGATCAGCCCAAGGTGATCGCAGAAGCAAAAGAGGTCACCACCGAGAAGTACCCCGACGCCGACACGGTGATGGTCTCTGAATACCAACGCACCGAATACAAGGCGGACGGGAGTTTTGTGACCCTTGATGATCAGTACGTGAAGGTGCTCACCGAGGCTGGCCGCACGAATGCTCGGGAGCGCGCGTTTGGTTTCGATGCCGCATACGGCGGTATGGAAATCCTTGGAGTCGATGTCATCAAGCCAGATGGTGCAGTGACTTCACATGATCCATCGCAGATCAGCAAAGAGCAGGTGAGCACATCAAGTATGGGCGCGAACATCTTCGACCCGAATGAAAAGATGATCGTTGCCGCCGTACCGGGGGTAGAAGTCGGCGACCTTGTGCGCTTCTATGTACGCAGTTGGGAATCGAAGCCGCGTATGCAAGACAACTTTGCAGACCTGTGCGTGCTCGAATCGCCAGATCCAATCAAGAATTGCGTCTACGAATATGTGTGCCCGAAGGATCGACCGCTGCGCAGCAAGGCACTGCTCGCGGAGATCAAGGGAACCGTTACCTCGTCCGAGCGCACCGATGGTGACAAAGTCATCTGCACATGGACCGGCAAGGACATTCCGCAATTTTTCCCCGAGCCGCAGATGCCTGACTACTACACAGTTGGGCAACGCCTGCGCGTCAGCACACTTGCCGATTGGAAGGAAGTCAGCCGCTGGTATTCCACACTCACCAAGCCACACTTGGACGCAATAACGCCAGAAATGAAGGCGAAAGTGGCAGCAATCACCGCCGGACTCAAGAACGACGAAGAGCGCATCAAGGCGATCTTCAAGTTTGTCAGTCAAGAGGTCCGCTACATGGGCATCACCACAGAGAAGGAAGCCCCCGGCTACGAACCGCACGACGTGAACATCACCTTCGAGAATCGATATGGCGTGTGTCGCGA
Source organism: Phycisphaerales bacterium (assembly GCA_044377725.1). Lineage (GTDB taxonomy): Bacteria > Planctomycetota > Phycisphaerae > Phycisphaerales > SM1A02 > UBA966. Next base: position 3,617 of record JBILYM010000175.1, on the reverse strand, counting down.
CAAGGCTGCGCTGTTAGTGGCACTGCTTTCCGTTGCCGAAATTCAATCGTTCCCGGTGCTTGTGAACGCTGGCGAGAAACTTGATGTTGAAGTTCCGTCCATCTCGTTTAACCATGCCATCACCGCGGCGCGTGGCAAGGATGGCACGTACATCCTGATGGACAGCACCGATGAGAGCACCGCCGATTTGTTGCCGCAATATCTGCAAGACAAGAGTTACTTGGTTGCCACACCGGAGGGCGAAACCCTCATGACGTCACCGGTCGCATCCGCTGATGACAACATGATGACGGCAAAGACCACCATCAAAGTTGCAGACGACGGCAGCGCTACCGGCACCACCGTGATCGCCTTTGAAGGCATCAATGACAACGCTTACCGCGGGTCCTTTCTGCAAGCCAAGCCCGCCGACATCCGCCGTGGCTTTGAGCGCGCAGTCAAAGGAATGCTGCCTGGTGGAACCCTCACCGGCATGAGTCTCACGCCGAAAGACATGAAGGACAGCACGCAGAAGATTCGCCTCACTCTTGAATGGACTGCGCCGAATCTCTTGGTGGCAGGCGGTAACGCTGCGCAACTTGATCTTCCGTACATGGGCTACGGCTTCGGCGTTGTCACGCGGATGATCGGCGCGGGGCTACAGCTTGATAAGCGCCGATTTCCGCTGGTGATGCAACAGCCGTGCGGTGTGCATGAAGACTTAGAAATCACGCTGCCGCCAAGTTTGGGAGCGCCGATTGCACTGCCGCAGTATGAGAACACCGAGCATAAGGACTTCACCGTTTCGCAATTGATTTCCGCGACGTCGGGGCGCATCGATGCCTCCATTGATATCCGCGTGAAGTCACCGGAAATTGCACCCGACCAGTACCCGCTCCTCAAACGCGCCATGGCAAACATGGAAATCAATGGGCGGCAGCAGCCGGTGTTTGCGCGGGTTTCAACCACTAACGCACCGCCAGCTCCGAGCGCGAATCTGGAGATTGTTCACACGACGCGGACGCTCCGCATGGACAGCCCAACCAGCTGGTCGACGCGACGCGAGGTGACGGAGAAGGTGCTCACCACTGCAGGAGTGAAATCGGCAAGCGAACTCCAGATTGCCTACAACCCGGCGTGGGAAACCGCAACGCTTGAGTATGCACGGGTCACCCAGAAAGACGGCACCGTCCGTACTGTGAGGCCCGAGGAAATCAACGTGATGGACGCGGGATGGGTTGCCAGTGCGCCGCGCTATCCTGGTGGAAAGACGCTGGTGGTTTCCTTGCCAGGCGTCGAAGTTGGTTCGACCATTGAGTACGCAGTGACGGAAACCGCCAAGGAGCAGCCCATCTTCAATAGTGGCGCTGCGTTCACAACCAGTGACCGCATTCGTGAGATGGTGCTGACCTATGACCTGCCGGACGGAGTCACTCCGAAGATGGAAATGGACTTCCCCGCTGAAGGCCACATGACTGAAGAGAAGAAGGACGGCCGGCGCGTCATCACCTTCACATGGAAGGATCTTGAGCCGCGCCAGCGAGAGGCCTCTGCCCCGCCATCATGGATGGATTCACCTGATTTCATCATGAGTACTGGTAGCTGGACCGCGTACGCCACCGAAGTGGGCAGCCACGCACATCCAATGCTTGTTGGGCAAACCGCCAGCATCGCCAAGGCCAAAGAACTGGCTGCAACCAAGGACACGCCGGTTGCCAAGATGACCGCCATCCGCGACTTTGTGGCGCGACAAATTCGCGCCGAAGGTCCAGGACTGGGTGCGCTGCCGCTCTCCGCAGCATTCTCGCCCGCCGATGTCACGCTGAAAGATGGCTACGGAAACTTTGACGACCGATCAATCCTCCTCTGCACCATGTTGCGCGGTGCGGGCTTTGACGCGGAGATTGACTTGGCTTCGTGGGGCACGAAAGAACCAACCATCCAGAAGCGCCAACTCGACTATCCGTCGGACACCTACTTTGCCGGCATCGTCTGCCGCGTGAAGCATCCGCAGAGCGGTGAATGGCTACCACTCGACAGCCTCTCGCAGTACGCGCCACTTGGCGCAACGTCGCTCGATGGCCAGCCAGGGCTCACCATGGACGGCTCATCGTTCACATGGAAGGATCCGAAGGGAATGGAGGATCTTGGCGAGACCGAGACCACCATGGACTTTGACGCCGAAGGGACTGCGATCATCACGACGGTTTCGCGCTTTCATGGCAATGATCACGCCGGGTTCGTACAGGCGTTTACAGAGATGACGCCTGAGGAGCGAAGCCGAACTTTCCAGGCGATGGTCAGTGGCATCGCGCAGAACGCTGTGCCGCAGGGCGAATTGGAAACGGACTTCACATACCCTGCAACATTAAAGTTCGCCGTGAAGGTTGATCGGTATGGAGTGAAGAACGCGGGCGGCCTGTACTTTGACCTGCCGAATGTTCCGACACAAATCATGCCGACCGATGCAGATCACCGCGAACGCGCGCTCCTCTCCAGCACGGAACAAAAATCCCGCAACACATGGAAAGTGACCGCACCGGCCGGACTTGAGCCGATCATTCAGCCAGAGCAACTCGATTGGCGCGGACCTGGCAATCTTGGATCCGTGCGATTTACTGCTGAACGCGGCGCGGGGACAGATGCAACGCGCTTGACTTACACGCTCACCATGGACTTGGCGCCGGCCATTATTCCGGTTGGCAACTACAGCGCGCTCCTTGATTTGAATCGTCACTTCACGCATCCTTCCGCGCGGCGAGTGCTATTGCAACCGGCTGCAAAGGCGGAGGCTGTCACGCCGCTTTCGCGCAAATGAGTAACGCGAGTGACATGACCCGCGATCGGGCTAGCAGTGCCACACAGCGGAGTGTGGCAACAGGAATTGTTCGATTTCAAGGAGATGAACGCAGCGAACTCACCGATCGCGTGGCTATTGAAGAGCCACTGGAAATTCGCGTTGACTTTGTTGCCAACGGCGAGCGCTCCGTCCGCAGTCTGTCCATCACCATGCGCACCCCTGGGCATGATGAAGAATTGGCCGCCGGATTCCTGATGTCCGAAGGATTGGTGCGTTCCGCACGCGACATTGAGTCAATCCGCGCGTGCGGACCAGAGAGCGGCGCGCACGACGGAAACAATGTGGTCAAGGTGCGCCTTGCCGATCACGCCACGATTGCTTGGCCAAACGTGGAGCGGCACTTTTACGCAACCTCCAGTTGTGGCGTTTGCGGCAAAGCGTCGCTTGAAGCACTGGAGGTGCCCGGACTGTGCCCCATTGCGCGCGATGGATTTCGCTTTCCAGTTGCTGCCGTCCGCATGTTGTCCGACCGCCTCCGCGCGCACCAATCGGTATTTGAAGAAACCGGCGGACTGCACGCTGCGGCACTCTTTAACTCAGCGGGCGAAATACTTGCTATCCGCGAAGACGTCGGGCGCCACAACGCCGTCGACAAGTTGCTCGGCGCGCAGTTCTTGCAGGGGCAGACACCACTTTCAAGCAACCTGCTCTTCCTGAGCGGGCGCATCAGCTTTGAATTGGCGCAGAAGGCGCTGGCGGGCGGCATTCCAATGGTGGTGGCGGTGGGTGCCCCGTCCAGTCTGGCGATTGCACTCGCAAAGCGATTTGACATTACCCT